>CADBRF010000041.1 GCA_902796975.1 uncultured Coriobacteriaceae bacterium | reverse complement strand
GCAAGATCCAATGATGGCCGTTGCATCTTTCTCGTGCAACGGCCATCGTGTTTCCTCGGGCTAGGCGAGCTTCCTGCAGCGATACGTTCTATTTACGCGCGATAAGGCACATCCATCTCTTATCAAGATTCCTGTGCACATGAATGTCCTCGAAGCCGGCCTTGCCCAGCACGTCAACGAGGGCGCCCGCTGTATGAACCCTCATATTGTCCACGAGCTTGGACTGGCGCAGGGTGATCTCGTCCGTGCCATCGTCTTCGTTACAGATGAGGAAGCGTCCTCCAGGCGCAAGCACGCGATGAGCCTCCATCAGCGCGGCCTCGAGGTCGGGCCAGAAGTACACGGTCTCAACGGCCGTCACAAAATCCATGCTCCCGTCCTCAAAAGGAAGATCTGCCACATCGCCCTGAACAACCTCACACCGTCCCTCGGCAATTGCCCCTGCATTTGTCTCGGTGGAAAGCGCGACAGACACCGGAGAATAGTCGAGCCCGTGTACCTTTCCCTCAGAGCAACGAGCGAGAAGGCGGGCGAGGTTTGCGCCCCCACCACATCCGAGGTCAAGGGCGTGCATATCCGGACCAAGCACCACAAAGGAGAAGGCCCACTCCGAAAGCACCTGATGCGTGCCCCCATTCATGCGCTGAAGCAACTCTTTGCCATACTCCCCCGCCGGCTTGCCCGCGTTGACAAGGCGCTCACGGACCTCGCCGTCATCTCCTGCGCCAAACGAACCGTATTCTCTCTGCTCTGCAGCCATATGCCTCCTTCAACGATGTCGTACGGCAGTCAGTGTACCAGCCTTTTTCGCCAGCATAAGCATCATAAATGCGGCGTGCGCGCCAGCCGCTTGACTGAACGCGCACGTGGGTATCCTTTTGTTTGGATTGAAAAGCTAGTAGGTTTCCACCTGGACCTGCGAATAGAATTCTGCATCGGTGACCTTTGCGATAACCTCGCGCGGTTTGAACACGGTAAGCTCGAGCATGAAGGCCAAGCCGGCAATCTTTGCCCCCGTCTGCTGGATGAGCTGCACATTGGCAGCAGCAGTGCCACCCGTAGCGATGAGGTCGTCGACAACGAGCACGACATCGTCCGATGAGATGGCGTCCTTGTGAATCTCCAGCGTATCGGTGCCGTACTCCAGGTCGTAGGACTGCCTATAGCACTCACGGGGGAGCTTGCCCGGCTTGCGAGCGGGAACGAAGCCAACGCCCAGGGCATAGGCAACAGGCGCGCCAATCATAAAGCCGCGCGCCTCGGCGCCCACGACCTTGGTGATGCCCTTGCCCGCAAAATGCTGAGCAATGTCATCCACGCAGGCCTTGAATCCTTCCGGGTCTGCGAGCAGCGGCGTAATATCCTTGAAAATGACGCCCGGCTCCGGATAGTCGGGGATGTCGACAATGAGGCTCTCTAGATCGAACGTAGTCATATCGTGTTCCGTCTCTCCTTGGAAATAGGGCTGGTGCCTCTCTGATTGTAACGCGAGATTGAGAGCCCTAGACCTATAAGACGAGTTGAATCTGGGTACGCCCCGGCAATAACGACCGCAAGGAGGTGAAATATCAACTTTTATGCCGTTTGTCTGCAAGCTGAACACGCGAGCTGAAAGTGGGGTATGCTCTTCCCTTGCAAAAAGCGAGCAGACAGGCAGGACCAGTCAAGATGAGAATAGCAAAGCCCAGTGGCACGATGCCAGCTGATGACGCCCACTATGGGACGGCATTCACACGCGCGCTCGCTCTCTTCATCGGACTCTTCTGGCTGGCATCCCTCATCGCGTCCTTTGCCGGCTCAAGCGGCAACCAGAACCTCTGGTGGATAGACTTCACGAGGGCCCAGAGTCTCGCCGGGGCCTATGCCCCCATTGTCAACATCCTGCAGGTTGTCACGGCAGCTCTTTTGATAATCTGGGCAATTCATCCCAACCTCACCGCCTTCTTCGGCATTGGCCTGCGCGTTCTCTGTCTGCTTACCGCGGTCGTGGCGTTCTCGAACGCCTTGGATTACTGGCAGGCTCTCCTCTCAAAGGAACTCCATGCAGGGCTGCCCCTGCCGCTTTCCTTCCTCATTGGCCTGCTGCTTCTATGGCTTGCCCGGGCAGTGAGGCACCAGTATCCTCGCAAGCATTCAGCTTGGGTCACCATTTGCGGTATGCTTGCCTGGCTTCTCGCCCTCGTGCTGGTGGTGCCTCTCACCCAGATCGTCTTTTTCGGCACGACAGATTACCGTCGTCCCGCCGATGCCGCCGTGGTCTTCGGAGCCCAGGTCTACGACAACGGCACGCTCTCCCCCGCCCTCAAAGAGCGCGTTGACACGGCTATCGACCTCTATGAAGAAGGCTATGCGCCCGTGCTCATCATGAGCGGGGGCACAGGCATCAACTACATCAACGAAGGCGATGCCATGCGCGCCTATGCGATTGAGCAGGGAGTTCCGGCCGATGCCATCATCGTGGACAGGAGCGGGATGAGCACCGAAGAGAGCGTTGTTGATTCACTCGAGATTGCTCGCACCCATGGGTACGACTCCGTCATCGCAACGAGCAGCTTCTATCATCTGCCCCGCATCAAGATGCTCTACATAGCCCAGCAGACAGATGTCCTCACCGTCCCCACCATCGGTAACATCACGAACAACGGTACGTTCAGTGCGCTTTGGCGCGAAATCGGCGCCTGGTGGTACTACTGGATCAAGAGCTTACTCTAAACAGCAAAAATGGAAAGACGCTAGCGACCTTTCCCCATCCCACAACGTGCGCACCTGCGCTCGACAACACCACCCCATGCGGTTCGACGACGGCACGGGGTATCTTGGCAAGGCCGAGCTGCGGTATGCTATGAAGCTATGAATGCGAAAGAAGACATGCAGGACATCTATCTCGATTACGCAGCCGCCACGCCGGTGGACCCCCGCGTTCTCGAGGCGATGCTCCCCTTTTTCACCGACCAGTTCGAGAACCCCTCGGCACCCTACGCCCGGGCCCGTAAGGCAAAGCAGACCCTCGAGGGCGCCCGTGCCTCCCTTGCACACGCTATAGGTGCAAAACCGGCGTCCATCACCTTTACCGCGGGCGCAACCGAGGCGAACAACCTCGCCTTCGCAGCAGTGGAGGGTCCCGTCCTCATCGACGCTATCGAGCACGACAGCATCCGCGCCGTCGCGACTTCTCGCGAGCATGGCATTGTTCCCGTTGAGACTGATGGGCGTGTTTCAGCAGAGTCTCTCGCAAATGCCATCACGCCAGAAACCGAGCTTGTGAGTATCGCTTTAGCAAACGGCGAAATCGGCACGGTTCAGCCCATAGCAGAGCTTTCCCGCGTTGTTTCCACAGAGCGCGAGCAGAGGCTCTCGGAGGGAAACACCACCCCCATCTACCTGCACACCGACGCTTCCCAGGCTCCCTGCACGCTCTCGGTGAATGTCTCCTCCCTTGGTGTTGACCTCATGACGCTTTCAGCTGCAAAGATATCTGGCCCCAAGCAAGTGGGGCTTCTCTGGGCGCGCGAAGGCATTGCCCTCGCGCCTCTGGTGCGCGGCGGCGGTCAAGAACACGGTCTGAGAAGCGGCACGGAAAACGTCGCTGGTGTAGTGGGCTTTGCCAAGGCCATGGAACTGGCAGAAGCAGACCGCAAGAACGAGTCCAAGCGTCTCCGCGCTTTGCGCAATCTGATGCAGGCCCGTCTGACCAGTGCATTTCCCGATGCAGTCGTCTCCGGTCCCCGCAAGGACAGTCAGCGACTCGACACCCTTCTCCACATCTCCTTTCCCGGCGTGGAAGCGCGACGCTTGGTGATTGCCCTCGACCAGCGGGGCGTGAGCGTGGGCACGGGCAGCGCCTGCGCTGCAAGCAAGATGCGCATTTCCCCCGTCCTCACGGCAATCGGCTTGGACGAGAACACGGCAAACGGCTCGCTCCGCATCACGCTGGGGCATGCGAGCACACAAGACGAGGTTGAGCAAGCCTGCAACATCATCGAGGACGTTGTTGCACGCGAGTACGAGCGCGTGGAAAAGCGAGGAGGGCGAGCATGAGCGAACGTGTAATCGTAGGTATGAGTGGCGGTGTTGACTCCTCTCTCGCCGCGGCGCTGCTCGTGGAACAGGGCTACGACGTGCTCGGCGTCTACATGCGCAACTGGACAGCCGACCTGCCGGGATTCGAATGTCCTTGGGCGCAGGACCTAGCCGATGCCGAGCGCGTGGCCGTCGCTTTGGGAATTGATCTGGAAGTCTGGGATTACGAGGAACAATACAAGCGCGAGGTCGTTGATTACCTCCTCGATTGCTACAAGCATGGCATAACCCCTAACCCTGATGTCATGTGCAATGAGAAAATCAAATTCGGGACCTTTGCCGATGCCGCCTTCGACTATGGCGCTGATTTCATTGCAACGGGGCATTACGCGCGCGCGGTTCCCGGGACGCCACGTCTCTTCAGGGCAAAGGACGAGCACAAGGACCAGACCTATTTCCTCTGGCGGGTTCCCGGCTCCATTCTCGCCCGGACGCTTTTCCCCATTGGCGAGATTGAGAACAAGGCTATCGTGCGGGAGATGGCGGCAGACCGGGGGTTTGAAACCGCCTCGAAGAAGGATTCCACGGGCATCTGCTTCATCGGCGATATCAGCATCCGCCAGTTCCTCCTGGCAGAGCTCAAACCAGAAGCCGGTGATATCGTGGAGTGGGAGACGGGCAAGGTGCTCGGTCATCACGACGGGGCATTTCTCTACACCCTGGGCCAGCGCAAGGGCTTAGACCTTGGCGGAGGACCAGCCCGCTACGTGGTCAAGACCGATGCCGAGAACAATGTCGTCTATGTGAGCGCAGACCGAAACTGCCCCCTTCTCTGGACCAATGAGCTGCATCTCGCCGATGCCCGCTGGGTCGCAGGCAACGCTCCTTCTTCGGCTGATTACCTGGTGCGGACACGTCATACGCGAAAGCTTGAAGAGGCGCATATCTCCGCGGGCGACACTATGGCAGGCGTCACTTTCTCCGTGCCTCATGAAACGGTGGCACGAGGCCAGTCCGTTACCATCTACCAGGGTGACGAATGTTTAGGCGGCGGTATTGTCGAGAGCTGCCGTTAAATCAGCTGTCACTTCTCATGTAACGCAAACGAGGCTGCAGCGACTTTTCGCCACAGCCTCGTTCTTTTTTACTGTTCCTATTGAGCAGGATTCTTCCAAGCCCTGATGACTACTTGCCTTTGACCATGTCGTGACCAGTAACCATTGCCATAACTGCGCAGGCCATCATTGCGTATGCCCAGAACTTATGTTTCTTCAACATCGCGACAATTCCTTCCTTCTTGCTGTGGGAGCAGTTTGCGCATGTTCCCCGCCGTGATTGCCATCGTCGACAGATTGTGGAGCAAGGCGCTCGTGGTGTTGGGAAGCACACCGGCAACGCCGAGCACGATAAGAGACGTATTAAAGGCGACGATGAAGCGGTAATCCGCGCTGATGCGGCACATGAGCGCAGTGGAAATCTTCCTCACCGTGAGAATTTCCTCAAGTGAAGCGTTGAGCAACGAGATATCTGCCACCTCGCGGGCGATATCGCTTGCGTCCACCATGGCAACCGAAGCGTCCGCAACCGCAAGCGCAGGTGAATCGTTGATGCCATCACCAACCATGACCACGGTGTGCCCCGCATCGCGGTATTCTTGCACGATAGACGCCTTGTCCTCGGGCAGCACCTGCGACCGGTATTCCGTGATCCCCAGCTCCTGCGCGACGACACGGGCGGAGTTCTCCGCATCACCGGTGAGCATGACGATGTGTACGAAGCCCGCTTCCCGCAACCTTGCTATGACGTCGGCTGCCTCCTCGCGCACCGTATCGGCAATGCAGAGCGCTGCCTCGAGCTTGTGGTCGATGGCCAGATAGATGACAGAGCAACCGGGGGCTTCCGAAGCAATGCGGTCTTCCCTGCCCTCGACATCTTCGACGCCCTCGTCTTCGAACACAAAGTGCTCGCTACCGAGGTAAATGGTCTTGCCGTCCAGTTCTGAGGCAATGCCATGAGCTACAACGTACTTGACCTCCGCATGAAGCTCATCGTCATGCGAAATGCCCATTTCCTTGGCACCTGCTACAACAGCGTTCGCAACGCTGTGTGGGAAGTGTTCCTCCAGGCAGGCGGCAATGCGCAGGTACTCCTCTTCGGATTTCTCTCCAAAGGCTATGACGCGTTCGAGTCGTGGGCTTGCGGAGGTAAGCGTGCCAGTCTTGTCGAACACAATGGTGTCGGCTTCTGCCATGACTTCGAAGTAGCGCCCGCCCTTGACGACCATGCCACGCGCCGCTGCTTCGCGAAGCGCCGACATGACCGCGACCGGCGTGGAGAGCTTAATAGCACACGAGTAATCGACGAGGATGACAGAAAGCGCCTTCGTGATGGAGCGAGTGATAGCGAGCACCGCCAGAAAACCGAGGAAGCTGAAGGGGACGATGGCATCAGCCAGACGTTCCGCCTTCCCTTGGATACCGGCCTTGAGCTGCTCTGACTGGTCAACGAGATCTACGATTTGACTGATGCGCGTGTTTGAACCAGCATTGCGCACCTTGATTGCAATAGATCCTTCGTCAATGGCCGTACCCGCATAGACAGTGGATTCTGGCTTCTTGACAACGAGCGCGCTCTCGCCCGTCATCGATGCCTCGTTAACCGCCGCCTCACCTTCGACGACCTCTCCATCGACGGGGATAAGCGAGCCCGTCCGCACGCGAATGACATCGCCGGGCCTGACGGTCTCGAGTGGCACCGTCACGTCGCCGTCTTCGGTCACCAGCCAGACCTGGTCTATATCCATAGCCAGACTCTGTTCGAGCTGGACACGGCTCCGGGCATGTGTGTACTCCTCAAGCAAGTCGGAGATGTCGAGCAGGAACATGATTTCGCCAGCGGATTTGAAGGATCCCCGAAGCAAGGATGCTGTGATAGCTGTCATATCGAGGACTTCAACAGAGAGTTCGGGTTTAATGAGATGCTGGATACCGCGAACAATGAACTTGATAGAACGAAAGACAGTCCACACGCGCGAGATGAAACTAGGTAGTACGAAGCGCCTGAAGAGGTACCCTGCGGTTTTCTTGGCAAGATCCACGGCAAACTGATTGTCTATCTCATACTTGAGCTGTTCGTCGGATGCTGCCACAGTCGGAAGATCCATGCGGTCAAATTCCGAAAGGGCCTCGAGCACTCGAGCCTTGCAGTGCTGATAGTTCGCGTCATAGCACACGAGCACACCGCCGTTTGAAGGTGTCGTCTTTACCGTCGCGACTCCAAGCACCCGTTGAAGGCGGTCGGCGATGCCATAGCCCTCTTCCTTTGTAAATGCGTTGGCGCCATAGCGCAGGCGCAGATAGCCCGGCATATCCTTGATTATTCTGTAGCGCATCGGTGCGATTTCCGCAGTTGCCATAACCCAGCCCCTCAGTCAATCCCACCATCACAGCACACCTGCTGCATGATGGCAAAAGGCCCGAAGCTCATGGCAGAGCACCCATGTAGGCTCCGGACCTAGCGTTGTGTATCTCTCCAATGAAAGAAGAGGCTATTCGGCAGCTTCCTCAGCCTTCGCGGCTTCTGCGGCTGCCTTGGCTTCTTCCTCGGCAAATTCCTTCTCGACGATCTCGCGGACACGAGCTTCAATCTTTGCCTTGCGGTCCTGGCTTGCAGCATCGAGCTTGGCTTGACGACGGGCCTCTTCTGCCATATCAGAAGCATCGTCTTTGAAGTTCTGGAAGCTTTCGGAGCATGCCTGCTGGCATTCCATACCCTTTGCGACCACGGTGACTGCAGCCTGACGCACCTTCGGCTCTTTTGCTGCAACCCCAAGAACGCCTGCGGAGACCATCCCGCCGACAAACGTCCAGAACTTTGGGCTTGTATACCAACTCATATCGCTCCTCCTTCGCGCCCGCCACACGGGGCTGGGCTCATTTTTCTTGCGAACTTCTGCAGACTCTTTCTGGAAAGCGCGTTCCCACCTGCTCAGCGACGCGCGCTTTTCTGATGTCTTGTAGCCTAAAAAGACGACCCCGAGTTGGTCAACAGCAACTTAGAATCGCCTATTATTCCTACTTCACCTGCAAGAGTTTGCCGTTGCTTACTTTTAATCATTTAGATGGTACACCAATAAGGGACATCTAATTCGAAAATATTAGACTTTCCAAACTCATGTGCCGCATTTGCCACCGCTGCGGTAGAAGACAGCCTGTTGCCGCCAGGTAAAATCCAGACAACCACGGCAAGATGTGCTTTGAGCAAAAGAAGACGCAGAACTACAATAGCCAATAAACGCACCAGGACAGCAGAAATGCCCCGTCACCATTGGCAAGGCCTTCCCGCAGAGAGGATCAAATATGCTCGAAACAGTCGATCTGACTCTCACGACTCCCAAAGACGTCTACAAAGAAGAGCGCGAACGTCTTGTCGCCGAGCTTTCGGTACTTCAGCAGCAGTGCCTCCGGGAGAACATCGGCAGCATCATTTCATTCGATGGCTGGGATGCTGCTGGCAAGGGCAGCCGTATCAGCAATCTCGTCTCCGAGCTCGATGCCCGGTCGCTTACCACCTGGTCCATTCACAAGCCCGTGGGCGACGAGGCCCGCAAACCCTTCATGGAGCGTTTCTGGAGCAAGGTGGGCAGACATGGGACGATGACCATCTTCGATCAGTCGTGGTACTCGCGGGCAGTGCACATGCTGCTCGAAAACGACCCTGATTTGCGCCGCGAAAAGCGCTCCGAGGAGCTTGGGCGCATCTTGGAAGACGCCGAAGACCCTTATGGAGACCCATCCAACAGAGAATCCGAGGAAATCCTTCGTTCGATTACCTCTTTCGAGCACCAGTTTGCCTCAGATGGCTATGTCATTATCAAATTCTTCCTGCATATCAGCAAGAAGGAGCAGAAGAAACGCCTGGACAAGCTTGCCGCAAGCGATGACACCTCCTGGCGGGTTGGCAAAGAGGACTATCGGCGCAACAAGCGTTATGACGACCTTGCGGAACTCGTGGACATGTTCCTCGAAAAAACCGACTACGTCTATGCGCCCTGGACCGTCGTGCCTGCAACCGACTGGCGCACTGCCAATCTCGTCATTCTGCGCACGATTATCGCTGCGCTCAAGAAGGCACTCGCGCGCAAGGAGACGGAGAAGCTCATCAGCCCTGCCGAGACAGCAGCGCTTTCACGTGCCGCCCACGCCGACACCGTGATTTCGCGCTTCCCGCTTTTGCGAGTCCCCTCGCTCGATGATGTGACCTACGACAACACGATCACTAACGAGGATTACCAGCGCGAGCTCGACGAACAGCAGGACCGGCTGACTTCGAACGCTCTCCAGCTCTACCGCAAACGTATTCCCGTAATGATCGCCTACGAGGGCTGGGATGCCGCCGGGAAGGGCGGCAATATCAAGCGCGTTGCCCGCGCCTTAGATGCCCGTGACTACCGCATCTACCCTTCTTCGGCGCCCACGCCCGAGGAGAAGGAACATCCCTTCCTCTGGCGCTACTGGACAAGGCTCCCCAAAACAGGGCATTTCGGCATCTACGACCGCACCTGGTACGGTCGCGTGCTCGTGGAACGCGTTGAGGGTTTTGCGAGCACAGAAGAATGGCAGCGCGCCTATGACGAGATCAACGAATTTGAATGGGAGATGGAGCAATGGGGCGCCATCCTCATCAAATTCTGGATAGACGTGAGCGACGAAGAGCAGCTCAACCGCTTCAAAGACCGTCAGAACAACCCTGCCAAACGCTGGAAGATAACAGATGAGGACTGGCGCAACCGTGACAAGAACCCTCAATACCGCGTCGCGGTAAACGACATGATCCGCCTGACCTCAACTCCCTACGCGCCCTGGCATATCATCGAATCAGACGACAAGCACTTTGCCCGCGTCAAAGCGCTGAAGATCATCAACGAGACCATAGAAGAGCGCCTGAAATAGCAGGTTGACCCGAAAAGAAAACTGCCACCCGCAGCGTGCCTACATGGCGCTTTGCGGGTGGCAGCTTCTTGCCTGAGTATTGAAACGCTGAGACTACTTCTTGCCAAACAGACGAGAGAAGAAGCCACCGATGCCCGAAGAAGTGCTCTTGGCCTTTGAAGGTTGGGCAGCAGGTTTCTTAGCCCCTGTCTTTACCTGCAGCTTCGCAGCTTCCTCAGCCTTCTTGATGGCTATCGACTCATGAAGTCTAT
>CADBRF010000040.1 GCA_902796975.1 uncultured Coriobacteriaceae bacterium | reverse complement strand
ATGACAAGGGACGCTGCAGCAGGGTCATCGACGATAGTGAAGCCCGCGCGAATGAGCCTCGTGGCCATCTTGTCGGTATCGACCTCGTTTTTCGCGCAACCAAGCGTGACAAATGCGATGTCAGTGGAACTCACAGATATTTCCTTCCAAAAAAGCTCTAGCGATAGTTGGTGAACTGTAGAGGCAGCCCGTAATCCTTGTCACGGAGGAATGCGATGACCTCTTGCAGGATATCGCGCTTCGCGCCGGATACGCGGAGCTTGTTGCCTTCAATCTGGGCTTTGACCTTGAATTTCTCGCCGCGGATATCCTTGCTCATCTTCTTTAGGGTATCCATGTCGATGCCCTGGATGATTGTGCCCACGCGTCGGACCGTACCACCAGAAGCGTTGACAGGATTCCCCCAGTTCACCGAGGAAAGTTCCACCTTACGCTTGACCAGATGGGTATTGATGATATCGATAACCTGTCCGCTCACGAACTCGCTTGGAGCTTGAACTGTGAGCGTTCCAGCGTTCTTGTCGAACTCGATAGAGGACCCGGAATCCTTGAGATCGTAGCGCTGGGTAAGCGCTTTGCGTGCATTATTGTAGGCATTCTCGATTTCCTGCATGTCGACTTCCGACACGACATCGAAGCTGTTCTCTTTTGCCATGGAATCAATTCCTCCTGTTCTTCGCGTTAAACAAGTGACGAAAACACGTTCTGCTAAATACTCGAGCTCTTACTTCTTGCTGGATTCCTGCGTTGTAGTTGTATGGATATCCAGCGTTACGAGCCCAGATCCATCCTCTTGCGTCTCGATCGGAACCTCCGTGCCGTTTTCCGTTACCTGAACCGCACTGGGATTGCCAAAGGTCGCGCGCATGGATTCAGTGACCTGAAATTCGCGCTGCCAAGGTCCAACAGCAGTCCCGTTATAGGCGCTGTCATCATCATATGTGACGTTGACGAGGCTGGTCTGCCCCTCTCCCACCGTGATGCGAACCGCAACCGGATTGCCATTCGTCGTGGTTATCGTCGCAGTTGCTCCAGCCGCCTCGGTGTCTGTCGAGGTTGTATTTACCGCTCCGCCTTGCACGGAGATGACATCGTTGCTCTTATTGCCTGCCGTGGAGATGAGCATTGTCGCCGCAATGACAATAGCAATGACAATGAGAATGACAGCGGCTGCAATAAGCCTGCCATGCGGATCGCGTACCAGTGCGGAAGCTCCATCTGTAATCTTTCGAGGTAGGCTTTTGTTCGCATCGTGAATCATGTCTCTCCGCGCGCGAGCAGATGAGCGTTCTGCATTACGAGAGGCACGGTGCCTTCCAGCAGGTTCAGCGCCCTGCCCTATCAGCGGATTCGATTCTGATGCACTATAGCCGGAGCCCACTCGGCCAAAGGTTCCCGTTGAGCTTCCATTTGTCTTCGGGCGCCACTGCGCCGAAGTGTCCGTAGCCGTGTTCTGGGAATAGAGACTGCCGGAAGCAGAAGGGGCAAGGGGCATTCGCCCGCTCGCGGAAGTAGTAATTCTTCCACTTGCGGAGGGTGTCGAGGGAATTCTGCCGCTGGCAGATGTCGAGAGTCTTCCGCTAGCAGATGGCGTCAGAGGTAGCCGCCCACTCGCCGCGGGCGACGTTCTCGGAATCCTCCCCGTCATTGACGCGTAGGAAAGACGTCCGCTTGCAGAGGGCGAAGCCGAGAAGGAATTAGCATTTGCTGAACCTGGAGAGGTTCTAAAACTTCCCGAACCGGAGAGATTTTCCGTTGGCGATGAGGCCCTTCTGAAACTGCCCGTCGAGCGCGGATAGGATCCTGTCGTATCAGGCGGGACATCAGAACCGAATACGTACCGACGTGCGTCTGCCAGGCGGGCATCGAATGAATCATCACGACGTGGCGAAGCCCCCCGTCTCCGTGAGGTGCGCGAAGAACCCCTGCCACCGTTGTTTACATTTCTTCCGCTGGTCTGCGAATGGACATCGCCCCTGCTACCATGTGCGACAGAAGCTTCCGATAGGTCAGATGGAGATGCCACGGGCTTCTCGACTGCTTGAGGGGCAGGAGCTTCAAGCCCCTTTTCATATGCCCTGAATGCGGCATCTACGAGCTTGGATATTTCGTATTGGCTGATTCCGAGCAGTTTTCCATAGGAAGTCAGAAGCCGCTTTGCATTCTCCTTCTTGGGAAACTGAGAGATATCCCCTGATTCAAACGTCTGAAGCAGCTGAGGACGTATATTCGACGCGGCAGCTGCCTGGTCGATGGTCAGCCCCTTCTCTGTGCGTTTTGCGCGAAGCAGGTCGCTGAGATTGGATTGTGTCACTTAACCCTCCAACCTGTCCTGTGCCTCAAATGCCTTGATAGCCTCGAGGTCCTCTACGCTATCTATGAGAACTTCACGGGCGCGTGATCCATCGGGCGGACCGACAATGCCCTTCTCTTCGAGCATGTCCATGATACGGCCTGCTCGCGCATAGCCAACCTTGAGCCTACGTTGGAGCATGGATGTGGATCCAAGGCCCGCATGGACGACAGCATCTGCCGCATCCCAGATAAGCGGATCATCTTCGGAATCGTTGGTGGAGGCGGAGCTCCCACCAACGGACCCGCCGGACGCATTGAGCTGGGCCTTGAGAATTTCAGTATGATAATCGGGTTTACCCTGCTCGCGGAGGTGCTTTACGACCTCTCCGATTTCCTTCTCGCTTACAAAGCACCCCTGGATGCGCTTGGGCTTGCCCCACTCCTGCTTCGAGAAGAGCATATCGCCATTGCCGAGCAGCTTTTCTGCACCGGACGTATCCAAAATGACACGCGAATCAACGCTCGTGGCAACGCTCATGGCAATACGGTTGGTGATGTTCGCCTTGATCATGCCGGTGATGACCTGACTCGAGGGACGCTGCGTGGCGAGTATGAGATGGATTCCCGCCGCGCGAGCGAGCTGGGAGATGCGAACGATAGAATCTTCGACATCTTTGCCCGCCACCATCATGAGATCTGAAAGCTCATCAATCATGATGACGATATAGGGCATGTGGTCGGGATGCTCGTCCTCGTCATCAGTAAGTGCCCCGGAATCAATCATCTGGTTATAGAGCCCGATATTGCGCGCTCCAACATCCTCGAAGACCTTAAGTCTGCGCTCCATCTCCGCAACTGCCCAGCGAAGAGCGCTTGCAGCCTCCTTGGGTTCGGTGACAACAGGAACATAGAGATGAGGAATGTCATTATAGAGCGAAAGCTCAACGCGCTTTGGGTCCACGAGAATAAGCCTAACCTGCGAGGGCGCCGTGCGCATGAGGATGGACATGAGCATGCAGTTGATGGCAACCGACTTACCAGAACCCGTGGTACCACCGATGAGGAGGTGGGGCATCTTCGCGAGATCGGCGCAAATCATATTCCCGTCGACATCTTCGCCAATGGCAAGCTCAAGCGGGGCAGTTCCCGCCTTGGAGAGAACCTCCGAAAGCAGAACCGTCTGGCGCGTAATGTTCGGGATTTCCACGCCCACAAGCGAGGTATTGGGAATTTGCGCGATACGGACAGACGGGGCCGCAAGCGCGAGAGCGATGTCGTCCGAGAGGCTCGTGAGCCTGTTTAACCGTACGCCACTGGGAAGCTCGACCTTATACATAGTGACCGTTGGACCTGCAATCCAGCCAACCACACGAGCAGGCAAAGAGAAGTCCTCAAGCGTCTGCTGGAGACGGTCAGACACCTGCCGCAATTCCGAGTTCGAGACATCCTCCCGCTTCTTCACGACATTGAGCAGAGAAAAAGGCGGGAGTACATACCCTTCAGGAGTTGCAGGCTTGGCGAGGCTCACCGTAGACGCGTCAAGCTTCTGCGTGGGAGTCGCATCGGAGGTTGCTTTTGCAGATTCTTGCTTGTTGCGGCGGGCAGAACGCGTGACGCGCGCCCCCTGCCGTGGCCCATCGGCTTTCCGGCTTCCCGAGGAAAAGACGCCACCTTGAGCATCCTGGCGCGCATCTGAGAGGTTAACCGTCTTCCGGGCATCGGGGGACTTCTTATCTGAGAGCCCCAGAGTCTTGTCCGCCCTCTTTCCACTCGTCTGCGTCGCATTCGAGCGCTTGCGGTTGCCCAGCATAATGGTCTCATCTGCCCTGGGCATGTAGGCAGGGTCATCGATATCATCATACGAATTCGAATCGGCAAAATGCACGCTTGCCTGGACTTCGTCACTGCCGGGATTCTGGGCGCCGCGCTTGTCTTTGCCCCGCTCATAGGAGCTGCGGAGGTAGTTGAACGGCTTGGAGATGGAGAGCCCCGTGAGCACCAGGCCGGCGGCTATAGCGGCGATGAGAATGATGGCGGCAACAGGACGGCCAACAAGAGAGAGCAGGACCCAGGCAACCGCGCTGCCAGCATAGCCTCCCCCGCTCGTGAGGACCACGGGGAGGAAAAGGTTGCCCGCCTCCGCCTCACTCACAGAGGGCGAGAAAAGGGCGAGCAGCGACATGATGCCCAGCACGACGATGCTTATGCCGATGATGATACGAGCAACGCTCGTTCCGTCAGCCTTGAGGAAATAGGAAATTCCCCAGAGCACGAAAGCTATGGGGATAATGAAGGCGCCGAGACCGAAGGCATAGTGAAGGGCTGTCGAGACTGCAGCCGTCACGATGGCATCGCCCGGAGCTACGACGGCAACGAAGAGCGCGACGCCGATGGCAGCAAGCACGATACCGATGATATCG
This sequence comes from uncultured Coriobacteriaceae bacterium, assembly GCA_902796975.1. Taxonomy (GTDB): domain Bacteria; phylum Actinomycetota; class Coriobacteriia; order Coriobacteriales; family QAMH01; genus CADBRF01. The sequence continues at coordinate 2,693 of CADBRF010000040.1, read as the reverse complement.
CTGCGCATGCCTTCAGAAAGCAGCGGCTCCTTACGCACGGCTGCAGCGGGCTTTGAAACCTTTGCACCTGTATTCTTTTTTGTTCTGCCCCCTGAGCTGGAGCTGCTTCGTTTGGTAGTCACGTTTGCTAGAGCTCATTTCTCATCAGAAGAACGAACATGTTCGAGTATACCTATATCTCAACGATAATCGGCATGATTACCGGACGCCTGTGACAACGACGCCAGATGAAGTTCGAAAGCGTATTGCGCACGTTTTTGCGCACCCGGTTGGTGTTCTCGCCGTAAGCTTCGATGGAATCTCGAGCCGTTTGGGCAACTGCGTCGATAACCTCTTCGACAAAATCCTCGTCATCCCAGCCGGGAATACCGCGCATGTTGACAATGGGGTCTCCCACCATCTCGTTATGCTCGCGGTCGTAGGTGACCACGACAGTCGCAGCGCCATCGCTCGCCATGCTCTGACGGTCGCGAAGGACATTCTCTCCAATATCGCCAACAGAGGATCCATCGACATAGACGATGCCACTCTCCACTGAAGGCCCACGGCGCACGACACCGCCCTGCATCACAAGAGAATCGCCATTGTCGAGGATGAAGATGTTCTTGGGTTCCACGCCCACTGCTTCTGCAAGCTTGGCATGGGCGCGCAGGTGGGCAGCCTCACCATGGACAGGCATGAAATACTTGGGCTTGACTAGGGAGAGAACAATCTTGAGCTCTTCTGAAGCGGCATGGCCAGAGACATGTACGAGAGCGCGGTGCTTATCGTAGACATCAGCGCCGATCTTAGAGAGTTGGTTGATGACACGGGTGACCGCCTTCTCGTTGCCGGGAACCGGCGTCGCCGAGATAATGACCGTGTCTCCGCGCTCAATGGAAATGGTCTTATGCTCTCCCATGGACATGCGAGCGAGCGCCGACAGCGGTTCGCCCTGACTTCCCGTGCAGAGCACGCAGATTTTGTGCGGTGGAATATCCGCGACATCGTAGGCGTCGACGAGCAGCTCGTCGGGCACGTTGAGATAGCCGAGCTCGCGGGCGATGCGCACATTGGTCAGCATCGAACGCCCCGTGACAGCGACCTTGCGGCGGGCAAGCAAGGCAGCATCGCAGATCTGCTGGATGCGGTGAATATGCGAGGCGAACGAGGCGACAATGACACGGCGCTTCGCCTGGCTCATGATCTGTCTGAGCGTGACACCCACTTCAGCCTCAGAGCGCGTGAACTCCCGCACGTTGGCATTGGTGGAATCGGACATGAACAAATCGACACCCGCAGCAGAATACCGTGCGAGAGCGGCAAAATCAGTGAGTTCGCCATCGATAGGAGTCTGATCGAGCTTGAAGTCGCCCGTATGGAGCACATTGCCTGCAGGGGTATGGATCCAGACGCCCATGGCACCCGGAATCGAGTGGTTAACGGTGAAGAACTCCAAATCGAAGCAGCCCAGCGTCATGCCGCTGCCACGATGCACCTCGACGAGCTTAGGCGAATGCGCCAGATGATGTTCCTCGAGCTTGCCCTCGATGAGACCGAGCGTGAGCTTGGTCGCATAGATGGGCACTTCGAAATCCAGATCTTTCAGCAGATAGGGCAAAGCACCCGTATGGTCTTCATGGCCATGCGTGACGATAATGCCGCGCAGCTTGTCGGCGTTCTCGAGAACGTAGGTGTAGTCCGGAAGAATGAGATCAACACCCACATGCTCGTCATCGGGGAACATGAGGCCAGCGTCCACAAGGATGATGTCATCTCCGCACTCGAACGCGGTCATGTTCTTGCCGATGCCATCAAGGCCGCCGAGCGGAATGATGCGCAGCAATGGAGATTTGCCCTTACCGCCGCGTTTTGCTTTGGTACGGGTCGTCCTCCGCCGATTCTTATTCGCTTGAATTTCGGTTTCGGCAGTATTGGTTTTTGTATTGGGCATAAGGGCGTTAAGCTCCTTCACCCTGCGATCATGTACAGGAACTCGTCTCTATTCAATAGGCGCGCATTGACGCATGACTTCGGCAAGCTCGGCAGATTGCTCAGGTGTGGCGGGAATCAACGGGAGGCGCAAACCGCCCACAGGGAATCCAGCTAGTTTCAGAGCTTCCTTGACCATGATGGGATTGGAGGTAACGAACAGCTCATTCATGAGCGGGAGCAGTGCTTCGTTAGCCTTTACCGCTTCTTCGTGCTTGCCTGCTGCCTCGAGCTCGACAATCTCCTTCATGCGACGCGGGGCAACGTTTGCAGTAGTCGATACAACGCCTGTGCCGCCCAAGCCCATGATCTCGAGGGTTGCCTGATCGTCTCCGGAGTAGACGCAGAAATCGTCAGGCGTGCCCTTGACTATGGCGGCTATCTGATCCATTTTTCCGCTCGCCTCTTTGATAGCGACAATATTGTCGAAATCGTTGGCAAGCTTGATAGTCGTCTCGGCTTCCATATTGATAACCGAGCGGCTGGGAATGTTGTAGAGCATAATGGGCATGTCGACCGCCTGTGCGATGGCGGCGAAATGCGCGTATAGGCCCGCTTGCGGGGGCTTGTTATAGTAGGGAACCACGCAAAGATAGCCATCGAAGCCCATGGGCTCGACCTTCTTTGCGAAATCAACGGTGTCATCCGTGCAGTTATCGCCAACATAGGCGATGGTCTTGCAGCGACCGTCAACCGCTTCGAGAACCGCCTCGAAGAGCCTT
>CADBRF010000039.1 GCA_902796975.1 uncultured Coriobacteriaceae bacterium | reverse complement strand
TGCATGCTCCCAGCGCCGTTGGAAGGCAATACCTGCGAGTTCGTCATCGGGCGTGCCGAACTCCTTTGCCGCAGCCGCAAAATCTTCGGGCGTGACATTGACGAGCAGGGCAGAATTCGCGTTCTCGCCATCGCGCGCTTGCGCCGACATGCCATTGACGCAGATCTGTTCGTCCTCACTCGCGGCGGCCACCACCGTGCCGCCCGGGCACATGCAGAAGCTGTAGGCTGACCTCCCGTTTTTCAGGTGGCTCACAAGCTTGTAGTCGGCAGCACCGAGTGCGGGATGGCCAACAGCCTGGCCATACTGGGCCTTGTCGATGAGCCACTGCGGATGCTCGATGCGCACGCCCAAGGCAAATGGCTTGGGTACGAGCTCGAGCCCTTCCTTCTTGAGCAAGGCGAAGGTATCGCGGGCCGAATGACCACATGCGAGGATAACGTGTTCTGCTGGAATCACCTCGGTCTCGTCATTTTGACCCTGCACCACCACGCCAGTAATCTTGCGTCCGCCATCTGCAGCCGGGCAGGCCGTAAAACCGACGAGCTGCGTGTGGAACCTCACCTCTCCCCCGCAGGCGATGATGCGTTGACGGATTTCGTGAACAACGCCGCACAGCACATCCGTGCCAATGTGGGGCTTTGCCTGCCAGAGCACATCAGGGTCTGCACCCGCGGCTGCAAACGTCCTGAGCACCTGGGCGATATGCGGAGAATGGGTTCCGGTGTTGAGCTTGCCATCGGAAAAGGTGCCAGCGCCGCCCTCGCCAAACTGGACGTTGCTCTGGGTGTCGAGCACACCCGTGCGCTCGAAGCGGATGACGTCCTCGGTGCGCTCTGCCACCGGAGCGCCACGCTCGATGACGAGCGGGCATAAGCCGGCTTCCGCCAGTTCAAGGGCAGCGAAGAGACCAGCAGGCCCCATTCCCACCACCACAGGGCGTGACCCCGCAGTATGCTGGCCCGGGAGCGACCGGTCTGCAAGCGGAATAACAGTCTGAGGCTCTGGGCCATCCGAAACACCCGTTGCAGATTGGGGCTCATAGCCCTCGGGCACGCCAACCGTCGCCACAAAATGGACGTCGTCCTTGTGCCGTGCATCCACGCTCCTCTTGAGCAGCCACGCATGCGGAATGCCGAGGATGGAAGCGAGTTCGCTGGAACTCAGGTCTGGCTCGAGCGACTTTTCAACGGCAAGTCCCTCGTCAAGCGAGAGATAGATATTTGGTATTTTCTTCATCATGCCGCAAGTGTAACTGATGGGCGGGGAAATCCGGAGCTCAAAACGCTCTGCAAGAAGAATGGCGGCTTGTCGTCCGTCTGTTGGCGGTGCCCGTCAATGGAGAACCATGGACAGACGCCCCGGCTACGCTGCGGGGACGCCTCGGTCTTGAATCGTGTTCGTACACGCCCACTTGAAACCCTCAATGGACGTATCTCCGGAGACGCGTACACGGGGCAGCGCCTGTGGGTTATCGCCAATGCGCGCCCAATCGTTGAAGATGATAAATGAGCAGCTGATGCCCGCCCGCTCTGCCGCCGCCTTGCCCTGATCGGTGTAGTAGCCGTAGGGATAGGCAAAGGCATCGCTTGTCCCGAGCACCTTCTGCGCTTTGACCAGGTCGTTGTAGATCTCGTCCTCGCCCATGTGCCCCATGATGCCACGGTAGCCCCAGGAAAGGCCGTCCTGGTGCATATCGTAGGAGTGCGACTGGAAGCTCACATACTCGCTCGCGTAGGTAATGATGTCGTCTTCGGCATCTTCATCGCTGCAGATGATGAAGGAGGTCGCCGGTACCTTGTACTTCTCCAGCATGGGAATACCGTACTTGAGAAAACCGCTTTCGCCATCGTCGAAGGTCAGAACGATGCTGTTCTTGGGGAGCGTGTGCTTGCCCTCGATGAAGGCACGGACCTCCTCGTAGGAGGGGTAGTAGAAATCGTTTTCGGTGAGATACTGGAGTTGCTCCTCTAAATCCGTATCGAGTAGGTAATTGCCCCTGTTGTCATCCGTCATCTCGGGGACATCGCTCGCCGTGTAGATGTAGTGGTACATGAGCACGGGAATCCCCGTCTCCTGCTCATCCATGCTCTCCACCACGTGAACCGTGCGCTGCTTCTTCGCCACATAACCCTGACTGCTCGAAGCCGTATAGGTCACGGTATAATCGCCCGGCTTGGAGGTGTCGACCTCGCCCTCGGTCACGATGGAGGAAGTGATATCGCCATCTTCGGGCTCCACCGCATGGCAGCCGCCCCCGATGTAGTCTTCGCCCTTGAGAACATAGGTGTCCTCGTCACCGCCGAGCGTCATAACGATATCGCCCGGATTATCCGCTGGAGCTGCGGTTTTCTGTTGGTTTGACGTGCCCGAGCAACCACGAACCACTAGCACGACAACTATGATGACGACGACGGCAATCGCTGCAAGGACGACAGGCCCAAAACCGCGGCGGGGACCAGTCGATGCAGGCCGAGAGCTAGAAGACTTTCCGGCTTTCACCGAAGTTCTATGAGGCTGTTGAGAGCGACCAGAACCACGATACGCTCCAGCAGTTCTGCTGGAGCGCTTAGGGGTGTTCATCTGATGCGGTTGCGCCTGAGAATGCCCAGACTGCCGGAACGGATGCTCGTTGCCACCGTTTGCTCGGCGCTGGGTTGGCATGGTCTACCGACCCTTCTTGGCCTTTGCCTCGAGCTCTTCTGCAGAAAGCTGTGTCTCCTCGAACACGGCAGACCCATCGAGGCCAAACGCTGTGTGGAGAACGCGCACCGCCTCTTCAGCCCTGTCGGCAGGGATAACCACACTCGTGCGAATGTCGGAGGTGGAGATCATCGTGATGCTGATGCCCGCGTTTGCCAAGGTGCGGAACATCTTGGCGGCGACGCCAGAGTTGACCTTCATGCCAGCGCCCACGATGGAAACCTTGGCAACTTGCTTGAGAATCTCGACATTGCTTGCGCCCAGCTCGTGGGCCACGCGCTCGATGACCTCGCGGGTGCGTGCAAGGTCTGCCTTCGGCGTCGTGAACGAGATATCGGCGCATCCTTCGCGAGAGGAGTTCTGGATAATCATGTCGACGGCAAGGTGAGCGTCTGCCATGGCACCGAACACGTTGGCAGCGATGCCCGTGTTATCGGGAAGGTCGTGGATCGTGACTCTCGCCTCGGACATGTCGTGGGCGACACCACTCACGATTGCCTTCTCCATATCCTCACTCATCTTTTTCACCAGCGTTCCAGGCTCATCATTGAAGGACGAACGGCAATGGATGACCACGCCGAAATTACGCGCGAACTCAACGCAACGCTTATGCAAAACGCCCGCGCCCGCAGCAGCCATCTCGAGCATCTCCTCATAGGAAATGACATCGATCTTCTGCGCCAGGGGCACGATGCGCGGATCTGCCGTATAGACGCCGTTCACATCCGTGTAAATCTCGCAGACGTCGGCGTTAATGCCAGCTGCAATGGCAACGGCAGTGGTATCGGAACCGCCACGACCGAGAGTCGTAATATCGCCTGCTCCATCAATACCCTGGAAACCGGCAACGATAACGATACGGCCCTCAGAGAGAGCCTTCGTGATGCGATCGGCGTGGATCTCGCGGATGGAGGCATTGCCATGTGCGGCGTCTGTGACGAGACCGATCTGACGACCGGAGAGGCTGATTGCCTCCTCGCCCAGCGCATTGACAGCCATGGCGACAACGTACATGGAGACCATCTCGCCCGTGGAGAGGAGGGTGTCCATCTCGCGTGCGGGTGGATTGGGATTGACGGACCGTGCCAGCTCGATGAGGGAGTCCGTGGTTTTGCCCATTGCAGATACGACGGCGACGACCTGGTCTCCCGCACGCTTGCGGTTGACGATGCGCTGCGCAACATGCGCAATGCGCTCAGGCGTTGCTACCGACGTACCACCGAATTTTTGAACGACTATTGACATGCGTGAAATAATAGCACGCTTGCATGCGCTGGTTACAAACTCGCCCGCGAGCGCACAATCAACCCGGCGCTACGGGTACATCACGGAAAAGGACGCCAGCATGCACGATGCCAGCGCCCTCCTCAGCCGGGTTTATGGTCCCCGCGAATCCGTGGCGAAAATTTACAGTTCGTCTGCCTTTGCGACATCCTCGCGGAGCTTCTCTACAGCGAGTTTGAGCTGGACCTGAACCGCTTCGTGCCCCGTGCCACCCTCAGTGGTGCGACGGGCGACAACCTTATCGATGTCCACTGCCTCAGCAGCGTCCGCCTCGAAGTGCCGGTCCGCCTCCTGTAGCTCTTCGAGCGTCAGCTCCTGCAGGGTCTTGCCCGCCTTCTCGCATTCGAGGACGAGCTTGCCCACGATGGCATGCGCCTCACGGAAGGGAATGCCCTTGCCCACGAGGTAGTCAGCGAGGTCGGTTGCGGCCATGAAGCCCCCGTGCGCGCCCTCGCGCATGGAATCACGGCGCACCGTCATCGTGCGAAGCATGCCCGCCATCACGGCAAGGGAGTCGCTGAGCGTGTCCACGGCATCGAACACACCCTCCTTGTCCTCCTGCATGTCCTTGTTGTAGGCAAGTGGAAGGCCCTTGAGCGTGGTGAGAAGCCCCATGAGGTCACCGTAGACACGGCCCGTCTTGCCACGGATGAGCTCCGCGAAATCCGGGTTCTTCTTCTGCGGCATGATGGAGCTGCCGGTGGAGTAGGCATCGGAGAGGCGGATGAACTTGAACTCGTCGCTCGACCAGTAGATGATCTCCTCGCATAGGCGGGAGAGGTGCATCATGGCAACCGAGCAGGCATAATCGAGGTCGAGTAGAAAATCGCGGTCGGATACGGCATCCATGCTGTTGGGAATGACGCTTGCAAAACCGAGCTCATCTGCCACGAGCTGACGGTCGAGCGGATAGGTCGTGCCAGCAAGGGCGGCAGAGCCGAGTGGCAAGGAGTCGGCAGCATCATGAGCTGCAACGATGCGCTTGAAATCGCGCGTGAACATCCAGTAATAGGCGAGCATGTGGTGGCTGAAGAGCACCGGTTGGGCTTTCTGCATATGCGTGTAACCGGGCATCACGACACCAAACTCGCGCTCGGCGACCTCGATGAGCGCACTTCTGAGGTCGAGCAGCTGGTGCGCAAGGCCGGTAGCGAGGCCCTTGCAGTGGAGGCGGGTGTCCGTCGCGACCTGGTCGTTGCGGCTGCGGCCCGTGTGGAGGCGCCCGCCCGCAGCACCGATGTCCTCAGTGAGATTGCGCTCAATGGACATGTGAATGTCCTCATCTTCAATCTCGAAATCAAATTCGCCATCTTCAATCTGCTTGGCGACGCGGTCGAGGCCAGATTCGATGGCATCGACATCTTCCTCACTAATAATCCCCTGGCGGCCAAGCATCTTGGCATGCGCCTTTGAACCGGCGATATCGGCCTCCCACATACGCTTGTCTACCGGCAGCGATGCCCCAAAGACCTGCGTGAACTCTGCTGGCGCGTCCTCAAAACGGCCACCCCACAAGGCGTCGTTCTCGTGCTCGTTCTCTTCCATGACTCGCTCCCTATCTCTCACACGTCGGCGCTGCCCGCGCCGCATGCCATCACGTTCCAGTTAAACCGCCGAAGGAGATCCGTCCTTCGGGTAATCTATCGCTGCGCCTATCCTACCCGAAACGTCACCATGCTGGCAGGCAGAATGCCTCCGCTCGCATGATATGCTGCGGGAAACGCACAGAGCCCTCGGAGGACGTGAAACACCATGGCCACATTGGTAGAACAAAAGCAGGAGCTTCGGTCGCGCGTGCGCAAGAGTCGCGCCGCGCTCAGCTCGGCAGAGCGTGAAGCCGGCAACAAAGCACTTGCCCAACGCTTGCTCGCCCTGCCCGAAGTTCAGAGCGCGCATGTCATCGGTGTCTACCGCGCATATGGGTCCGAGCCTTCGCTGCTGCCGCTTATCGAGACGCTCAGGGCAAGCGAGAGCGCGCCCAAGATTGTCTACCCGGTTGTGCTCGGCGGCAATGGGGCGATGGTGTTTGCCGAGCTCACAGAAGCTGAAGCGGATGAGCTTCTGAGCAATCCGAAAGCAGCGGCAAAGTATTTTGACACGAACCGTGCTGTAGACCCAGAAGCCCTTGACGTCATGCTCACGCCCTGTGTCGCCTTCGATAAAACCGGGCGGCGACTTGGCCAAGGCGGAGGCTATTACGACCGCTACCTCCCCCGTCTTCGCAAAGAGTGCGCGGTTATTGGCATCGCCTACGATGTGCAAGTGGTGGACGAGATTCCCTGCGAGCCTCACGATATGCGCGTATCCGCCATTGCCACGCCCACCCGCATTATCCGCTGCGAGGGTTGAGGATTGCCACAACTAGCAGCGGTTTCGACTGGTATCTCAGATGAAACCATGGAGTTTATGTAGACGCCGAGGCATCAGGCGAGGCAGTTCTGTAGAATCCCACTAGGCGCAGATGCGCTCGCATCGTCCGAATTAGTTCCCCGCTGGACGCATGCATCACGGGAGAGCTGCGTCCATCCGCAGCGATTTCCCACTTCTCGTCGCAGCTGTCTCAGTCAGACACCGCTTGAACGCATCTAGAACACACATCTTAAACGCCACATTGGGGAACTATGAAGACTCTTTTCATCGGATTCGAATCCGCTTGGCAATATTGGCACATCTACCACTACGCCGGCATCATTCGCGCCCGGTCATCTGCAACACCATCGCTCGTCAACGCCACAACCGCACTCCGCGACATCAATCGCGTAGATTTCACCGGCACCGGCGTTAACGGCAAGCCCCTTCATCTGATAGCAAAAAGAGGGGCAAGGAATTCTCATCCCCAAGACGTAGTCGTTCACAGTTATTCAGAGCTTCCGCCGAATTCATTCCGGACGCTCACTGACGAGATTGCCGTTTCGTCTCCGGAGCTATCGTTTGTGCAAATCGCCTCTTCTCACTCGCTGCTCGAAACCATTCTCTTCGGCATGGAGATTTGCGGCAGTTATGCTCCAGACCCCATCAAGAGAAAAGGCATACCTATTCCAGAATTCCCGCCTCAACCCCAGTTCACAGTAACCGAACGCCAAAGCCGTGAACCCTTGACTACAAAGGACCGCCTTGAAACATTTTGCGCTTCAGCAGATGGAATGCATGGCGTCAAACGCGCTCGCCAAGCATTGCGATGGGTGCGTGATGGCTCGGAATCTCAGATGGAAACAGTCCAGTATCTTGCGCTTTGTCTCAAACCATCATTGGGAGGATTAATTTCAAACCAGTCAGTCTTAACGAGCCTCTTTTCATCCGGGATGACAACGGAAACTCATTGGGCAAGACGCACTATCGCATCGATCTCATACTAGAAGGCCCACGTGGCAAAGTCGGTGTCGAGTACGACGGGCGTCCTACTCATACTGACCCGGAGGCGGTTGCCAGAGACAAAATGAGAATTAACGACCTTCAGTATTTACTAAAAAGCCCTGTTGTCGTTGTTACATACGAGCAGCTTAGAAGCTATCAACAGCGGCTGCGGCTCATGGGCAAGCTTGCAAGCTGGACTGGCCACAGGTTGCCCGAAATGACTCCCCAATTCTACGAAGCTCAGAGGGTTTTGACCAATGAGCTCTTCAATTTTGATGGTATCCGGTGGTAGCGGTTCGATACATCTCGCACATATGCAGAAAAATTGCGTTTGTTACCACCTATTTTCGATATCGCGAGTATCGATGCTTTATTGCTATACATTTACTACCAAATTGTATGAACTAAATGCGTTTTATGTAAATATATGGAACCCTGATGCATGGAATTACTTCGACAAGATGGTAACAAACGCAATTTTTCTGCACGCTCTCCTATAAAACAAGGGCGGACAGGGTTTTACGCCCTGCCCGCCCCTATTACGTTGGGAAATATATCAGCGGCGTTGATTATTCGCGCTCGTCGAAGACGCGCTTGGTCTTCTTTTCGCTGCGCGGAAGAACGCCAAGCTCAACGACCTTGACCAATGGCGTAAAGCCAATCTTGCTCTTCACGGCCGCCGCGACGCGCTTGCTCAAATCGGCGAAGTCTACATAACCGCTTATTGCCTCCACGTAGAGGCGCATCGTGTCGCGGCCATCGAGATGCGACAGACGAATCTGGAACTCGCTCGAAGCGTCATCGAACGTGGCGAGAATTTCCTCGATCTGGCTCGGGAAGACGTTCACGCCATGAATCTTCATCATGTCGTCGGAGCGGCCGGTAATGATGTCAAGACGCGGGTGCTCATTGTGTCCACATTCGCATTCGCCCGGGATGATGCGGGAGAGGTCGTGCGTGCGGAAACGAATGAGGGGTGCGCCCTCTTTCTGCAGCGTGGTGAGCACAATTTCGCCCAAGGTACCATCGGGAACGTTTTCGCCCGTCTCCGGGTCGATGATTTCGAGGTAGATGTAGTCGCTCCAGATGTGCATGCCCTTGTTGTACTTGCAGCTGATGCCGATGCCAGGACCGTAGACTTCGGTCAAGCCATAGATGTCGTAGTACTCGCAGCCGAGAATATCGATGATGCGCTCGCGGGTCTTCTCCCCAGCACGTTCGCTGCCCGTGATGAGCTTGCGGATGTGCACCTTATCCTGGAGGCCGCGCTTCTCAATCTGCTCGGCAAGCAGAAGAGCGTAGCTTGCCGTGGCGGTGAGAACCGTGGTGCCCATGTCCTGCATCATCTGCAGCTGCTTTTCGGTGTTACCAGGGCCCATGGGAACCGCCATGGCGCCAAGGCGCTCGCAGCCAGCCTGGAAGCCAATACCTGCAGTCCACAGGCCATAGCCCGGGGTGATTTGCACGACATCGGACTTGGTCACGCCTGCATACTCATAGCAGCGTGCGAACTGAATGGCCCAGTCGTCAACGTCCTTCTTGGTGTAGGGGATGATAACGGGCGTGCCCGTCGTGCCCGAAGAAGAGTGAATGCGCACGATCTCTTCCTGGGGAACCGCAGAGATTCCCATCGGGTAGGCGGAACGAAGATCGGCCTTCTCTGTGAAGGGGAGCTTGGCGAAATCCTCCGGGGTCTCGATTGCATCGATATCAATTCCGGCAAACTTCTTGGCATAAAAGCCATCGGGGACTGCCATGAGCCTCTTGAGCTGAGATTTGATAGCCGCAAACTGTTCATCGGTCATTTGCATGAGAGCTACACCTTTCTGCCG
>CADBRF010000038.1 GCA_902796975.1 uncultured Coriobacteriaceae bacterium | reverse complement strand
GAGATCGCACCGCATTTGTGCGCACGCACTCAAAAAGAACTCGCCGAGATGCTGAACCGGCATTGCGACAACCCGTCGGCATACCCAAGCGAGGAACTCGCCCTGTTCGCCCACACCGCTTTCGATGAGCCTACCGGCGAAATCGCTCCCCAGCTTGTGGAATTCTGCATCGAAGCATCCGAGCGCGCGCAGCAGCCCTTTGCCGATGAGCAGCAGACGGAGAGCGTACCGGCACTCTGCTAGTCGAAGACCTCTTCCAAAATGCGATCGGTCGCATGGCCATCGCACGCGCTCATGAACTTGGCCCTGAAGGCGTCGACTTCCGCGCTGTCGAACGACGTGGACACGCTCTGCACCCACGCGGCGATTTCCTCGGTTGCAGTGAAAACCGGACCAGGCGTCAATTCACCGTAGTCATAGTAGAAACCACGCCAATCGTCATATTCCGCTTTGTCAAAGGCAAAGAAAGCCATCGGTCGACTCAGCAATGAGTATTCGAAGATAAGCGACGAGTAGTCGGAAATGCAGAGATCCGATGCGGCCATCAGCACGTCGATGGGAAAGTCGTCGCTTACATCGAAGGCGAAGCCCTTGCACTCGTCGGGAACGGGCGGTCTGTTTTTGACGAACGGATGCTGCTTCACCAAGAGAACGTACTGGCCTCCAAGCTCGCGCATGAGCAGAGCGATGTCGAGCTTCGTGGGAGCAGAGGCGCTCGCCACCCTTCCGCGAAAGGTGGGGGCATACAACATGATTTTCTTCCCGTGCGCCACAGGAATCTTGTCCTCAACTTGCTCGCGTGCAGTCGCAAGAAAGCTGCGGTCAAAGTAGACATCGGTGCGGCTGACGCCCAGAGGCTTCACGATTTCGGGCGTGGACTCCAGATGCATCGCCTCGATATATGCCCATGCAACTTCCGAGCTGCTGATTGTCACGAGGGACAGGTTCCCGTAATGCGGGTGTTTCAGCTTTGATTCCCTATTGCCGCCGAACAGGAGGTCGGCGGTGCTCATCCCCCATTTTTTGAATGCCCCGCAGGCGTGCCAGAGCTGGACGACCTTCGTCCCGTCGCGAAGGCGGATGCTGCCAATCACGTTGCATGCGTCATCGAGAAAGACGTATCGTGCCGTGGCGATGTCCTTGAGCATGGCAATGCAGTTGCGGAAGTATTCGGGATACGAGGCGCTTGACTCCCCGAGGAAGTGCACGCTGATGTCATGCCGGCCGCCTTCTCTCAGACGTTCGTGGACCAGGCGGAAGTTATCGGAAAGACTGCTGCCCCGCACCTCGACGAACACGACCTTCGACGGAACGACGGGGGCGGCACAGGCGCGCCGGTATACAAGCGGATACACCTTGCTTAAAACAAGCGACTTAACAGCATTTTTGATGTGCCGTTTCAAAGAATTCACGTGCTTTGCATACTTCCTCTCTTCTGGGTATTAATCCGTTATCCCCGAAATTCAAAGCCTATTATTATGAACATTAATTGTTCCTGCATTCTTTCCGCTGTTGCAACAGCGTCCAGTCAAACGTGACATAAGCAAGGCTCATTTACTATCTTTCTCCGCTTCGTCAGCCCTCTATCATAAGTGCTTATAGCGCTCGCTATTTCCCTTCACATCTCGAGGAAAGAGGCCGTAAATACCTGGCTGCCCTTATGCCATCATTGTTCTGCGCATAGGTTAATTCGTCTCATGGGCCGCTGATAGACCTTTCTATATTCGTTCTCGGCGCCTATTATCGCGATTAGCCATTGACGCGATAGTTTCATCGACGCCCCCCAAATAACATGCAGCTTTCGGACTCCCTGAAAACGAAGGCCGCTTCAACAGCTCCGGTATCCTTGCTGAAATAGGAGGAGCACGACCTTTTCCGAGTCCGCCAGGTCCCAGTTTTCGATTGCCCCCCTATCGAAAGCTCAAGATTAGGTTTGGCACCTCTCCCGCTAAATACGCGGTGTATTTTCATAAAAACATGGCATTCACGGGGGATACATAGCACGAGGCCCGTGTCAATGGACCCCAGCTGCGCTTCTTAGCAGTTAGGTAAATCTTGAATTAACGCATCATACAATCTGTCTCTTTGTTTGTTGTCATGATAGAGAAAAAAGGTTTTTGCTTTAGATGCACATTTGCTGTTGTCGCATTCTCCTCTGACCTTTTTTTCTAGCAAAGCCAACAAATCTCGATGCGACGTAACGACCTCTCCAAACGCATCGGCTAAAGGTAAATCCAGTTCGTGATAACCATTCAAGCCAGCTTGAAACTCAAGTAAGTCAGGAAAAAAGTATGCAATATCACAACCAGCGTATACATAATCAAAAACATATGAGGAATAATCGGTAATCAGCAAATCGCACTCCTGCGGACTGACCTCCTCCGTTAGGACAATCATGTCATTTGTCAGGGCTTCGAATTCATGTTTATAGACAGAAAAGATGGGATGCAGTTTAATCCGAAGCTGAATATGATTGCTCCGAAGGATTCGCAAAAGCCCTTCGCTCTTGAGGAATGCCGATGTTTCTCTCCAGTAAGTTGATTGCAAAAAAGCATGTTCAACAGGCTTGTAGGACAAGTCAGGCGCCTCCTCAACGAGATATTTTCGCCATGAGGGTGCAAGCACAATTGTATCGAGCCCGCCCTGCTTTCTCTCAGGGGACTCTATCATGTCATAACGTGGCATGCCCGAAGGAATCAACTGATCAGGCGAGAAGCCATAGTTATTGACAAGATTATCAACTTCGAATTGTGATGAAACCACCTCCCGATCAACTCCAAGCCGGTCAGCAGAATATTTCCACGGCATATGAGCGTGAAGGACTCCATGTTGGAGGTACACCACCTCATAGTTGATGACATCAGCAAATCGCGCGATTGTTTTTGCTGAAAATGGACGCCAATTCGGAGGCTCAATATATGAAGCAATTATTTTATCTGCTCTCAAGTGGAGTATTTTATGTTTGGAGGATGCAAAGGGGATAACGTTTTTTCTCATTCCGCTGTCAGGGAACATTTCGGCAATTGAATCGGGCGAATTGCCCGTGACGTAGTAACGGTCCACACCATCGTTTTTGTAAAAGTCATGTAAAAATTGGTAATAAGAATTATCTTTGCCGACACCGGTCCTGTCGTGATAAAGCCAAATCGTTTTTTTGTGTAGCACAGGTAAATAGTATTTAACTAAACCTGCTACTTTATTCATTGAAAACATGCGTTTCGCAGCCGTGCGAAGAATCTGTTTCTCATCTCTCCGTGAGAGGTTGTTCGAAAATGCGAAGATTTTTGCCTCTGGGCAAAACGTAACGGAAATGCCTTGGTGGACTGTCGTGAGAGATTTATTGGCCCAACTAAATTGCGCTCCAGTTGAGAACCTGAATTTCATAGGAAGTTTATTTCCAAGCAGCTCGCAAGTGAACGCAATTGTCTTGACTGTTCCGCAATGGACCTTAAAGCGAAAATTCCAAAAAGAATTCGTCTGTATATGGCTGCGGTGTCTGCTCCGAGATGATGGGGTCAGTTCAAGACGGGTGGTCACGTCTCCGCCATCAACTCTCTCTTCTATGAGAAATAGACTCGGTTTTCCCAGGTAGCTGAAAGCTGTTGACTTGAGTGTTCCACAAGCTATCCAATTGCCAGAAGAGTCAAAACGAGTCCTATATAAAATGGCTTCGCACTGCGGGCTAAATTCTAGCAGCGTGCCGTCTTTGCTCAGGGCTGTCCCCTTTGAAGATATACTCACATCTAACGTATCGTATTTCAGGTTAAGGAAAAACTGATTTAAATATTTATCCGAACGAGGGCAGTTGATGATAAGTTCGTCTTCAACCTTTTTCATTAGATTTCTTATTCGCTGGTATGCAACAGAGAAATCTTCCGGTGAATAATGGTACGGAAACAG
>CADBRF010000037.1 GCA_902796975.1 uncultured Coriobacteriaceae bacterium | reverse complement strand
GGGGGATACGATTGCTGTAACTATTCCCACGGATATCGCCAACAAGGTGAGCTTCTCGGTTGACCCCCTTCACTTCAAGTCGGTATCTGATAAGGGAAACGGAGTTTGGGAGCTTACCCTCGGCTCTAATGCGCAGACGGCATTGACGGGTTCCTTCAGCATGTACATCACCACTGCTGATGTGGCTCAGGAAACGACTGAACCGGTGACGGTAGGCAACGCATCCAAGACGTTTACCGTGGTGCCAACCGGCCAGCCTGGCGGAGTGGGGCAGGCTACCGATGTCATTAACAAGGATGCTCCCGATGACAAGGTGAGTTTCGGAGATTATGACTATTCCGAGGGCTACGGTGATAACGCTGCACAGATCGGCATCTTCGACTCATCTTCAGACCAGACAATCGGATACCGCCTCATCGTGAACGACAAGCGCATCTCCATGGACAATATTTCCGTCACGGATACATTGCCAGACGGGATGATCTTCGATCGCACGCATCCGGTAAAGGTTGTGGATTCGAACGGCGGCGTGGTTGATTCTTCGCTTTATAGCGTCTCGATGAGCGGGCAGACCATGGTCTTCTCCTATCCCGGGACGCTCACCGACCCTGTCTGGGTATATTACTGGGTGAATACGAAGGCTGCTGCGAGCGTGAAGTATACAAACCATGCGGAACTCTCCTATACCGCCGATGGCTCCACGCATGTGGCGCACCGCAACTATGTACTTCAAAGTGCCAGCTACAACGCTGCGTGCGGTGAGAAAAGCGTCGACAAGACCGTAGTCACCACCGACCCGTCAGACCAGAAGGTTACGTACACTATTAAGTTCTGGAACAGCAATGGGTTTGCGGCTGGCGAAATCAATCTCGATGACGTTCTAGATTCACATGTGAAGTTCCTGTATGCCGATCCCAATCCGAGTTTTGATATGAGCTACGACGAAGCTTCCCATACTGTGCATATTCAGAACTCTGCTGCTATCTCCGGAAACGACACCGAGTATGTACGGTTTGTCGTTGATTTCAGCGATGTGCCCGAGGGGTATACGGTTGAGAACACAGTGGGCGGCAACACTACCAAGACGATGAAAACTCCAACGGTGACGCTTGGCGCAGTGAAAACCGTCGATGGAAAGGCGCCTTCTGATAGCCAGGTATTCACATTCCAGCTGCTTGATCATGAAGGGAATGTTCTCCAGGAGAAGCAGAACAATGGCTCCTCTGTTTCGTTTGATTCAATTGCCTACACGCCAGATGACCTTGCGGCAGACGGGGGAGACACGGTGGTTCATTACACTGTGAAAGAGAAGCCCGGTAGCGATAGCTCGATGACCTACGACACGACGGTCTATGACGTTGCGGTCACGCTCCATAGGGAAACCGGTGCAGATGGAAGCACGGTGATGACCGCAGTGCCAAGCTTCTCCAAGAATGGCGCTTCGGTGGTCGATGACCTTCAACAATACGACCACGCCGCCCGATAAACCCGATAAACCCGATACCCCAGATAAGCCTGACACGCCACCGGATACGCCGAGCACACCCAACACGCCACCGGATAACCCGAGCACACCGCCGAATACGCCTGGCACTCCCGAAACGCCCGCTACTCCCACTAGCACGGTAGCCGCGCCGGGAACGGGCGATGAAACACTTGCTCCTGTTGTCGTGGCGTTGGTAGTTGCCCTGCTGGCGGGTGTGCTGTCGATAGCGCTTAGAAGAAGCTCATTCCGCAAGTAATTGGAATTGGGCATGTGTGGGCAATAATGCTTTAGAAGGAAAACCAAGGCAGATGTAGAGCATAAAAACAGGTCAGAAGCTATAAGCCTCTGACCTGCGCTTTTACTTGGTGGAGATAAGGGGGTTCGAACCCCTGACCTCATGACTGCCAGTCATGCGCTCTCCCAGCTGAGCTATATCCCCATAACTGATGTTCGCGAGCTTGTCGCAAGCACGCGTGCTATTTTATCACGCCCTTTCAAAGACGCAAGAAGTTTTCTGGACAAGCCGTCAGCGGCAGGGGAGTGGGCGCGCTACCAGTCGCGGACGGGTGGTTTAGCCAGCGGGAGGGAAGAGGGAAAGACGGCGGCACAGGGCAGAGGACGCCCATGGGTGGTAAGAGAGCGGTGCGAAAAGCTGCTAACGGCGGGAGGAAGCGGTCAGCTAGAGTTCTGTCCCTAAATTCCCATATACATCATTGCGCCGGTTTGCGAGGCAGGGGAGAGCAGATCGCACACGGTTCAGCTCGTCGAGGTCGATGTTGGCATAGAGAATCGTCGGCTCGTTGCCCCCTCGCGCGAGTACTGTTCCCCATGGGTCCACCACCATGCTGTTGCCGTTGGCGACGAACTCGGGCTTTTCCCCACACTGCCCTGGCGCCACGATATAGCAGCCGTTTTCGATTGCCCGTGCCCTGACCAGTGTTTCCCAATGAGCCTGCCCCGTTGGTTGCGTGAAGTTTGCAGGGCAGAAGATGACCTGGGCGCCCTTCAGAGCGAGTGCGCGGAAGAGCTCTGGGAAACGCAGGTCATAGCAGATGGCAAAACCGAAGGTGGCGAGCGGAGTGCTGACGGTGACAATTTCGGTTCCGGGCTTCATACGGTCTGATTCGCGCACTTCGGTGCCATCGGGGAGGGTTACGTCAAAGGCATGCAGCTTGCGGTATCGTGCGAGCATACCTCCATCAGGCTCGATGAGAACAGACGTGTTGTAAAACCTCGTGTCCCCTTCGATTCGCTCGAAGAAGCTCCCGCAGTGCACATAGACCTTGTTCGCTTTGGCGTGCTCAGCAAGTGTAGCAACGGCTTCTCCCACCTCGCCGCTTTCCAAGGGTGGCTCGCAGTTTTCGGGGGCAGGGGAGAGGGTCATGAGGTCCATGTGCTCCGGAAAGCAGATGAGCTGGGCTCCATGGCTGGATGCCTCGTCGATTGCCTGGCATGCGCGCGCGAGATTTTCTTCTCTGCAGGGGCCACTGTCGGTCTGTACGAGGGCTACGGTAAAGCGGTTGTTCGATTCCTGCATTTCTCAACGCCTCATCTCTAGTTTGCCGCAGCACATTCTGACGGTTGGGGTTGCCGGATAGAGCTCATTCCTGACAAACGTTAATTGTCCTGTTGAAACACCGTGTCTGCTCTTATAATTACCTATTATGAACGGCATTTTCTCGCACTGGCCTGCAATTTTGCTGTTACGTTTGCTGGCTGCCTCAAGCGGTGTCAACTGTCTTCAACCGCGAGGCGACCAAGAGGAAGGGAAGACCTATGGGCGGATTTTTCGGTGTCGCGTCGCACCACGATATTGTCCTCGATGTGTTCTTCGGTGTTGACTATCATTCGCATCTTGGCACAAGACGCGCGGGCATGGTCATGCACGACCCCAAGTCGGGCTTCAAGCGGGAGATTCACTCCATCGAGAACACACCCTTCCGCACACGGTTCGAAAGCGAGCTCAACAATCTGCATGGAACTACGGGCATCGGCTGCATCAGCGATATGGACCCCCAGCCCCTGCTTGTTCGCTCGCATCTGGGAACCTATGCCATCACCACGGTCGGCGTGACAAATAACGCCGACGAGCTCGCAACTCGCTACATCAATGCCGAAAAGACCCAGTTCATGGTTCAGAGCTCGGGCAAGGTGAACGATTCCGAGCTTATAGCTGCCCTCATCAACCAGAAGGGCAGCTTTGTTGAGGGCATCAAATACGCGCAGGAAGTCATAGACGGCTCTGTCACGCTTCTCATCATGACTGACCACGGGGAGATTATCGCAGCGCGCGATGCCAAGGGCCGCTTGCCTGTTCTCATCGGCAAGAACGAAGACGGGTTCTGCGTCTCCTTCGAATCGTTCGCCTATGGAAAACTTGGCTATACGGACGCCTACGAGCTCGGTCCGGGTGAAATCGTCCGCATCACGGCAGATGGCTACGAGACGCTTGCCCCTGCGGGCGATGAAATGCGAATCTGTGCCTTCCTCTGGGTCTATTACGGCTATCCCAACTCCAATTACGAGGGCGTCAATGTGGAGACCATGCGCTATCGCAACGGCGCCATCATGGTGCGCGACGAGCGCAAGCTCAATGGCGACGTTCCCGACGTGGATCTGGTCACTGGCGTTCCTGATTCTGGCCTGCCCCATGGTATCGGCTATGCAAACGCCAGCGGCAAGCCCTTTGCCCGCCCCTTTGTCAAGTACACGCCCACCTGGCCCCGATCCTTCATGCCCACAACCCAGGACGTCCGCAACCGCATTGCCCACATGAAACTCGTTCCCGTGCCCGAGCTCATCCAAGACAAGAAGCTCCTGCTCGTGGACGATTCCATCGTGCGCGGAACGCAGTTGGGCGAGACGGTGAGCTTCCTCTACAACAGCGGCGCCAAAGAGGTACACATGCGGTCTGCCTGCCCACCTATCATGTACGGCTGCAAGTACCTGAGCTTCTCGCGAAGCAGATCCGAGTACGAGCTTATTGCCCGCCGCACGGTGCGCGAGTTGGAAGGGGACGAGGGCGAGCAGCATCTCGACGAGTATGCAGATAGCTCGACTGAGCGTGGACAGTGCCTGCTCAAGACCATCTGCAAGGAACTTGGCTTTGACTCGCTGGGCTATCAATCGCTTCATGGCATGCTCGAGGCGATTGGAATCGACCCCTCCAAGGTCTGCACCTATTGCTGGG
>CADBRF010000036.1 GCA_902796975.1 uncultured Coriobacteriaceae bacterium | reverse complement strand
TATAGGCGATACCACCACCGGCACCACCCAAGGTAAAGCTCGGGCGCAGCACCAGAGGGAAGCCCAGTTCTTTCGAGAGCTCCTCGGCGTCTTCAATGCTGTAGGCATAGCCGCTCTTGGCGACATCGAGGCCGATTCTTTTCATCGCCTCGGCGAAGAGCTTGCGGTCCTCGCCCTTCTCGATAGCCTTGAGGTCGCAGCCAATCATCTCGACGCCGTATTTTTCGAGCACACCGTTCTCAGCGAGCTCGACCGCGCAGTTGAGAGCGGTCTGACCACCCATATTGGGCAGCAGCGCATCTGGGCGCTCCTTGGCGATAATGCGCTCGACCACGTCAGCGGTGATTGGCTCCACATAGGTGCGGTCTGCCGTCTTGGGATCGGTCATGATGGTCGCGGGGTTGGAGTTGACGAGCACGACCTCGTAGCCCTCGCTCTTCAGGACCTCGCATGCCTGAGTGCCTGAATAATCGAACTCGCACGCCTGGCCAATGACGATAGGGCCAGAGCCGATGAGAAGAATTCTGTGAAGGTCATCGCGCCTTGGCATTTACATCATCTCCTTATCGGCAGTGAAGACGCGGGTATCGCGTACTTCAATGTCGAGGTAATCGCTCCTGCCATCCATGAGGCGGCAGAACGCGTCGAACAAATACGAGGAATCATGCGGGCCCGGAGAGGCCTCGGGATGGTATTGCACAGAGAAGGCCGGCAGGTCGAGGAAGGCCATGCCTTCAGCCGTACCGTCGTTCAAGTTGACATGGGTGAGCTGGATGCGGCCAAACTCCTTCGACTGCACGACGGGTGCGATACGCTTTTCCGTCCAGAAACGGAGGTCATCCACATGGTCTGCAAAGCCCCCGGAAAGCTCGGGGATGAGCGGGCCGATGGTAGAGAACACCTGGCCGAAGCCGTGGTTCTGAGCAGTAATCTCGACTGCGCCCGTGCGGAGGTTCATGACAGGCTGGTTGCCGCCATGGTGGCCATAGCGAAGCTTCTCGATGGATGCACCCACTGCGATGGAAAGCATCTGGTGGCCAAGGCAGATGCCGAACACGGGCTTCTTGCCAAGGAGCTCGTGAGCGGCAGCGCTCGTTGCACCGACCGCCTCAGGATCGCCCGGGCCGTTGGAGAGAAAAACGCCATCTGGATCGCGGGCGAGCACATCAGCCGCGGGCGTATTCCAGGGAACGACCTCGACTTCACAGCCGCGCGAGGTAAGCCCGTTCAAAATGCCCGTCTTCACGCCGCAATCGTAGGCGACGACGTAATGCTTTTTTGCGGGAACCGCAGGCAGCGTATAGACCTCAGCCGTGGAGACCGTTTCCACGAAATTAACGCCAACCAGACCCGGAGCTGCTTTCAGGCGGGCAGCAATAGCCTCGATGCCGTCCTCTGCCGTGGAAATGACGCCCTGCATGGCGCCGTGTTCGCGCACATGGCGAACCAACCTGCGTGTGTCGATACCCTCGATGGCCACGACCCCCTGTTTCTTCAGGAAATCAGGCAGGGCCATAGTCGAGCGGAAGTTGCTCGGTTGAGCGCACATGTCACGCACGATAAGGCCTCGCGCGAAAACAGTGCGCGACTGCATATCCTCTGGATTGACACCGTAGTTGCCAATCTGGGGATAGGTGAGCGTGATGAGCTGACCTGCATAGGAGGGGTCACTCAGGATTTCCTGATAGCCCGTGAGCGAAGTGTTGAAGACGACTTCGCCAAAGGCCTCTCCCTCGCATCCGCAGCTCGTTCCATGGAACACCGTTCCGTCTTCCAGCAGCAAGACCGCTGGCTTTCCTTTGAGTAGCGCCATATAGATACAACCTCGCATCTCGTTGTCGGCGTAGTCGAACATGCTGCCTTCAGTTTCTCATGCAGATGTTCCGACTGCGCGATGGAATACTCATTCGTGCAGGTTGAACGGTCAAAGGCGAAACTAGGGAATCGCCTTCGGGCTCGCCGCCCGCACGTTTCGCTCGTGCTCGATACCTCCTAGAAGGTGACGACTCCGTCTTCGAGGCTCGCATAGCCTGCCGTATAGACGTCCGTCGCCCTGCCGGTGAGCTTCTGCCCGATAAAGGCGGAGTTCTTGCCCTTCGAGGCGAAGTCGTCAACACGGACATCCCAGCAGACATCCGGATCTACAACCGTGTAGTCCGCAAGTCCGCCCTCGGAAATCGACGCCTGCTCGAGCCCGATAAGCTCGCGAGGAGCGATGCTCGTCACCTGAACCAGTCGCTGCCAGCTCATTTTACCCGGCAGCACCAGATGAGTCATGAGCAGGCCGAGCGCTGTTTCCAGACCCGTGGTGCCGAAGGGAGCGAGATTGAACTCGAGCGCCTTCTCGTGGGCAGCATGGGGAGCATGATCAGTGGAGACCATGTCGATAAGGCCTTCGCACAGCGCATCGCGGAGCGCCATCATATCGTCGTGCGTGCGCAACGGTGGATTCATTTTGAGATTGGTGTCATAGGTCCTGGCATCGATATCATCCTCGCAGAGGAAGAGGTGGTGAGGAGTGACCTCGCAGGTGACCGGTACGCCCTCCTCTTTCGCCCGGGCGACAATTTCCACCGCACGGGCAGTCGTAAGATGCTGGATGTGCAGATGGCAGCCGGTGAGACGGGCAAGCTCGATATCGCGCTCGATCTGCGTTTCCTCGCCCGCTGCTGGCCAACCCGCAAGCCCCAGACGCGTAGAGGCGGCGCCCTCGTTCACAACGCCGTGACCAACGATATCCTCCATCTGACAATGGCTCATCACGGGCTTGTTGAACATCTTGGCGTAGTCCATGACGCGACGCATCATGCCGCCGTTCTGGATGCCGTGGCCATCGTCGCTGAAGGCAACAGCACCCGCGGCGACCATATCGCCCATCTCCGCGAGCACTTCTCCCTTGAGCCCCATGGTGCAGGCGCCCACAGGGCACACGCGGGTGCGCCCCGGCTCCCAGGCAGCCTTTTCCAGCTCGTAGGAGATCATGGAGCCGGAATCGATGGCAGGCTTGGTGTTTGCCATGGGGGCAACGGCGGTATAGCCGCCCTTTGCAGCAGCCCTCATGCCCGAGAGGATGTCTTCCTTGTGTTCCAGGCCGGGGTCGCGGAAGTGCACGTGCACATCCGCCATGCCCGGCAAAAGATACTTGCCGGAGAGGTCTTTCACCACGAGCTTCTCGGGAAGCTCTAGATTGGTTCCGCAGGCGACAACACGTCCATCGCGAACGAGCACATCGCACACCTCGTCAACGGATGCACGGGGGTCGACAACATGGGCTCCTTTAAGCAGTAATGCCATCCGATTCGCCTCCCAACAGCAGATACATGGCGGCCATACGCACGGCAACGCCGGCATTGACCTGATCGAGAATCTTCGCACGCGGAGAATCCGCGGCTTCGGCAGAGAGCTCCACGCCGCGGTTGATGGGGCCAGGATGCATGATGATGGCATCCGGCTTCATCATCCCGAGGCGCTTCATGTCGATGCCATAGAGCATCGAGTACTCGCGCAAGCTGGGAAGCGGCTGCCCCTCCAGACGCTCCATCTGAATGCGAAGCATATAGACGACGTCCAGGTCGGGCAGAACGTCGTCGAGCAGGTAGGAATGGTTCGCGCCGAGCAAATCGGGGCAAGAGGGCATGAGCGTTGCCGGGCCAATGACCACCGGCTCCGCCCCGAGCATCTTGAGCAGCGGCACGAGCGAACCCGCAACGCGGCTGTGCGCGACATCGCCCACGATGCCAACCTTGAGGCCCTCGAAGCCGCCGAACTGCTC
The DNA here is from genome assembly GCA_902796975.1 of uncultured Coriobacteriaceae bacterium. Lineage (GTDB taxonomy): Bacteria > Actinomycetota > Coriobacteriia > Coriobacteriales > QAMH01 > CADBRF01. Next base: position 7,003 of record CADBRF010000036.1, on the reverse strand, counting down.
GCGGATGGTGTAGGCATCGAGGAGCGCCTGGGTGGGATGCTGGTGGCAGCCGTCGCCGCCATTGATGATGTGGGAGTTCATGTGCCGGGTCAAAAGCCAGGGCGCGCCCTCCATCTTGCTGCGCACGATGCAGATATCACAGTTCATAGCCGCCAGGGTCTCCGCCGTATCGGCAAGGCTCTCACCCTTCTTGGTGGAAGAGGAAGAAGCGGAGAAATTGATGACATCAGCGGAAAGGCGTTTGCCGGCGATTTCGAAGCTCGTGCGCGTACGGGTCGAAGGTTCGAGGAAAAGATTTATCACCGTGCGGCCACGCAACGTGGGAAGCTTCTTAATGGACCGGGAGTTGACCTCGGAAAAGCTCTTCGCGGTGTCGAGGATTTCGTAGATTTCCTCGGGAGAGTACTCGGTGATATCGATGAGATGGGAATGTTTGAGCATGGTCTACGCCTCATCTCCTAGAACCTGTTGGAAAACGCGGGCGAGCTCCTCGGCGTTGGGGACCGGAGCAGAGCCGACATGGTCTCCGCTGGATTTGCGTATCTCAACGCTGGTGCGCCCGTCGATGAGCTTGTGGAAGAAGCTCACGCTCTCGGTTTTGCTCGACGGGACATTCTTGCCCACGAAGTCTGCCCGGATGGGCAGCTCGCGATGGCCACGGTCGATGAGGACGGCGAGTTGAACCCTATCGGGCCTGCCAAAGTCACGGAGCGCATCGAGGGCGGCGCGGATGGTGCGCCCGGTGTAGAGAACATCGTCGACGAGGATGACGGTCTTGCCCTCGAGTGAAAACTTGATATCAGTCATGAAGACCTGTGGAGAGAGGTAGCGCTCGATATCATCGCGATAGAACGTGATGTCGAGCCTGCCAACGGGGACTTTCACCCCCTCGATCTGCTCGATGCGGCGCGCGAGCTCCGCTGCCAGCAAATCGCCACGGGTGACGATGCCAACCAGCGCAATGTTCTCTGCGCCATTATTGCTTTCGAGGATTTCGTGCGCGATGCGCGTAAGGGACCTGCCAACGGCTTTCTCATCGAGCAAGACCGTTGCATTTTCGTCGGGCTCCATATTCACCTGCTTCCTTCATGGCCTCTCGGGACCATCGTTAAAGGGGCTTGAATAGTACCGGCTACCACTATCTCACTCTTGGGAAAAGCGCACAAGGGAGGATCTGGCAAAACCGCACGATACAAGGGGAGCTGCATTCGAAAAGCAAGGCGAAACTATGAACCGAAGAGCGCTTCCACCCTACCCTCTTACACCAGAGAATAGGGGCAAGATGCTCCATCAATCTCGATGCCTTCGGGCATGAAGGAGACGGTGACGTAGTCATAGCCCACGAGCTGCTGGAAATCGGCGGGATAATACTCTGTTCCGCAATCGATGAGGGCTGCCTTGGTCTCGTCAGAGAGATATTTGGACGTACCCGTCTGGATGGCATAGTCCGGATCGAGCGCCTCGATGTAATCTGTCGTTCCAGAAGACATGAACCCATGATGCCCAAGTTTGAGTACGTCTACCTTGCCGAGCACTTCCGCCAACGCATCTTCGTCGCCATCGCTGTTACAGATATCGCCTGCGAGGAAGGCGGAGTACTCTCCGGCGTTGACCATGACACCGTAGGAAATCTCGTTAGCATCGCTGATACCGGTCACCTTGTAGTCTTCGCTGTAGTTGTAAATCTGAATATGAGCAGTGCCCAGGGTGAATTCAGGATTGCCAACAACTTCTCCCTCATCGTCGCCGCTGGTCAGAACATCGTCTTGGGTTGGGAACTCCTCAGCGCTCGTATCGAGATGCTGGACGAGAATGGCACCGGTCTCCTCCGCTGCGGCTACAAGCTTGTCGTAGACATACTGGTTGTCATAGAGGTAGTCGGGGTCAGTGATATAGGAGTCGTCGTATTCGGGCGTGTAGACATAGGTGGGCTGGTAGCGCTCAATGACCTCATAGGCGGTTCCGATATGGTCGCTGTGGGGATGCGTGCCGATGTAGAACTGGAGATTGCCCGCCTCGGCGCTGATTCCCAGGCTGTCGAGGAAGGCAAAGAGCTCGTCTTCGTTGCCCTCGCCCTCATTCGTTCCCTCGCGCACTGGGTAGGCGGGATCCTCTCCCGTGGGATAATCCGAGCTCTCGCCCGAATCGATGATGCCGAACATGCCATCGCTTTCCACGACGATCACATCCTGGCCGCTCAGAGACATCACGTAGATGCGGGTAAAGGGAGTGGCCGAATAGGCCTCGCGCACCGCCGGGGTGTAAGCGAAGCAGAGAAGCATGGCCAGTGCTAAGACGACGCACATGATTGCACGGTAACCGGACTTTGCCTTAGCCAAAAAGTACTGAATCTGCGTGTTCATGAGCTCTCCCCAATCACCAACATCGTGACCAACTGGGAAGAGCTTACGAAGGAGAACTGAACGTTTCCTGAAACCGGGTTTAGGATTTCAGGTTCCTTTCAGGTTCGAGAAACAATAAATGCCCTGCAGCAACCGGATGGAGCTACAGGGCGTTTGCAGAGCTTGAGAAAATGTAACGTTATTGAACGTACTTCTCCTGAAGATAGGCGTTGATAGCATCGACGCCCTGGAGCAGGGTTCCTTCATCGTAGAGATAGGGAATCTTGTTGGCATCCCCGCCGAGAGAGAGCAGCTCCTGATAGGGCACTTCCTGCTCGACATCGCGTTTGTCCAGTTGGATGCCATGGTCTTCGGCAAATTTCACGGAAAGGGCGCAGGTGGTGCAGGGACCCCAGTAGTAGAGAATAGGCTGACCTGCAGTTTGTTCTGGCATGGTCAATCTCCTTTCAGAAACGACAGGCACACGTGCAACGTTAAGCACTGTCACCATACTGCAAACCAGTGGGTCCGGCCAATTCGGTCACGAACCTGTAGCGAACGCCAGCACCGCTGAATGTTTGAGCACGGAGACATCAGAAGCCGAGCAGTCTGGCAACCTGCTCGAGTTCAGCTGTTGAACAGCGCTTCAGGTATTCGCATGATGAGAGCGCAACGATACGGGAGGCATCCACAAACCGAACGCCCCTGGTGAAGACAGCTTGCCAGACACCCGAAGCGTCTCGGGCACCGACGACAGCATACGAGGAGAGCTTCTGCATACCCTGCTCTTCAAAACCCTGGCCCGCATACCAAGCGGGCAAATCCCTCGCGCCTTCGTCATAGAGGAAATCCGAAAACTCCCCCTTCGGGTCGAAGGGATAGGCGGGAATGTCGTAGCCCTTGCGGCGGGCGATGAAGATGAACCACCTGTCCGCCCGCCCCGCTACAGCCGCCTCGCCAAGCTCTTGGGCCTGCTGGATGAGACGCGCCCGCATCTGGGCGGTTTTCGCGTCGTCTTCTGGGAGTTTCTCCCCAGACGTCGCGACCTCCCTGGCTATGGAATCCATTGCCACTTCAACGGAGCTCCTGATACCGAACAGGGTCTTTATCGAAGCGGGATGGACGGATTTGCCCTGAATCTCCGCTCCGAGAATCTGCTTTATCTGGTCATCGTCCAGCTTCATGCGTCAAGGCACTCCAAAGGCAAGAGCATGAAGCCAGCTAGTCGCGCGTCAGTTTGCGATGAATGCGATGCGGACGCGAGAGGTCGGGGCCGAGGCGCTTTTCGCGATCCTCCTGGTATGCCTGGAAGTTGCCCTCGAACCAGTACCAGGCGCCGGGGTTCTCGTCGGTTCCCTCCCAGGCGAGGATATGGGTGGCGATGCGGTCGAGGAACCAGCGGTCATGACTCACCACCACAACACAGCCCGGGAACGCGATGAGCGCTTCCTCGAGGCTCTCAAGTGTCTCGGTGTCGAGGTCGTTGGTGGGCTCGTCGAGCAGGAGAAGATTACCGCCCTGTTTGAGTGTGAGGGCGAGGTTCAGGCGGTTGCGCTCGCCGCCGGAGAGCATGCCAGCGAGCTTCTGCTGGTCGCTCCCCTTGAAGCCGAAACTTGCCACGTAGGCGCGGGCGGGTACTTCGGTATCCCCCACTTTGATGACATCGTTGCCATCGGAGACCACTTCCCACAGGCGCTTGTCGGGATCGATGCCAGAACGGTTCTGGTCGACATAGGAGATCTTGACGGTATCGCCAATCTCGAGTGAGCCGCTGGTAACGGGTTCGAGGCCAACAATGGTCTTGAAGAGCGTAGTCTTGCCGACACCGTTGGGGCCAATGATACCGACGATGCCGTTACGAGGCAGGTCGAAGGAGAGATCCTTGATGAGGACACGGTCCCCAAACGACTTGCAGAGATGGTCTGCCACCAGGACTTTCGTGCCCAGGCGCGGGCCTTCGGGGATACGAATATCCGTAAACTCGACCTTGCGCATGGCATTTGCTTGGGCAGCCATTTCCTCGTAATGAGACAGGCGCGCCTTGCTCTTCGCCTGACGGGCCTTGGGGCTGGACCTGACCCAATCGAGCTCGCGCTCGAGGCGTTTGACGAGTTTGGTCTGCTGCTGGTTTTGCGCTTCGAGACGGGCAGCCTTGGTCTCCAGATAGGTGGAGTAGTTGCCCTTGTAGGGATAGAGATGGCCGCGGTCAACCTCGCAAATCCACTCCGCCACGTTGTCGAGGAAATAGCGGTCATGGGTTACGGCGAGAACGGCGCCCTGGTAGTTCTTCAGAAAGTGCTCGAGCCAGAGAATGGATTCTGCATCGAGGTGGTTGGTAGGCTCATCAAGAAGAAGCAGGTCGGGAGCCTCGAGAAGGATGCGGCAGAGAGCAACACGCCTGCGCTCGCCGCCAGAGAGAATGGAGACTGGCGCATCAGGGTCTGGGCATTGGAGCGCATCCATTGCCTGGGAGAGCTGGCTATCGATATCCCACCCGTTCGCCGCGTCGATAGCATCCTGGAGCTCGCCCATCTCAGCCATGAGGGCATCGAAATCGGCATCCGGATCTGCCATCTCCTCGCCAATCTGGTTATAGCGATCGACCTTCGCGAGCACATCGCCAAAAGCCAGGCGGATATTCTCGATAACGGTCTTGTCCTCGTCGAGCGGGGGCTCCTGCTCAAGCAAACCAACCGTGTAGCCGGGCGAGAGGCGCGCCTCACCGTTGGTGGTCTCGATTTTCCCCGCCATGACTTTAAGCAAGGTCGATTTGCCCATGCCATTGGGGCCGACGACACCAATCTTTGCACCCGGGAAGAACCCCATGGTCACATCGTCAAGGATGACCTTGCTGCCGTAGGACATACGCGCTTCATGCATCTGGTAGATGAACTCTGCCATGGAATAGCCTTTCTGTAGAGCTGCAAATAGTCTTGTGTATTCGTTCGTTATCGAGAGAGTATCAGATATCTCACCGGACATAGCGCATGACAGTTATCTTGTAGACAAATGCCATGCACAACAGCGGAACATTACATGCCAAGATATGCCCTCAGGCCGGGGAGCTGGGCTTTTGCGTCGTCAACGCCACGGTAGTAGAGCTGGCCAAGCTTTTCCATATCGCTCTCCACATGGCCGACATCGACAGGCTCTGACGGATAGAAGACGAAGATTCGACCATCCTTTTCAAGCTGCTCGATGCGGTCGCATTCCTTGTTGTAATTCGCATAGCTGTCCGCCAGCGCCTGGGCAAAATGCGGGTATTTACGGTAGAAGCGAAACGCCCGCTTCGGGTTCGAATCCTTGGAGAGATCATGGCGGAAGACCTTATCACGAGTCCTGACCACGACAATGCGGTCGTAGCCCTGGTTCAGCGCCCACTCGATGGGAATCTTGACGCTCGACCCGCCATCGAGGTAATACCTTCCGTCAACTTCAACCGGTTTCGACACATAGGGCATAGAGGCGGATGCCCGGATTGCCTGGAAGATGTCCCCGCACGTATCACGGTCGAAGTAGGTGGCAAGACCGGTCTCGACATCGCTTCCCACGCATACGAAACGTCGCTTCGGGTCGTAAAAACGAGCCTTATCCATAGGCTCAATCTTGTCCATTTCGTCAAAGACAAAGTCGAAGCCGATAATACCGGCGTTGCGCACAAGCGCGGTGGGACCGACAAAGCGCTGGTCATGACGGTAGGTGAGGTTTGAGCGTGCCGCGCGGCCAATCTGCCCGGAGATATAGTTCGCGCCGCTCAAGGCACCTGCAGAAACCCCGATGGCGCACTGGAAGTTGATGCCTTCCTGCATGAGCACGTCGAGTATTCCCTCTTCGTGAAGGGCACGGAAAGCACCGCCTTCCAAAACGATGCAACCTTCGGTAATGGTGCTCGGCGCAGACCCGCGCGGGAGCGCATCGACACCCGTGAAGATATTCGTCGTCATTTCTACCTGCAATCCTTTCTTATGCACATGGTTAACCAAACCCCTATGTGCACCCGTTTACAGCTCCTGCTCTATGCGGTCGAGCAGTTTTCTCGCAATCTCCCGCTTGGGAAGCACAGGCAGCTCTTCAACGCTCTCCGCGTCAACGAACCAGACATGGTTCTGGGGAGCGCCCATGCCCATGCCAGCCTCTGCGACATTGTTGGCCACCACAAGATTTGCGTTTTTGACTGCCAGCTTTTTCCTGGCAGCGGGAATCGGGTCTTGCGTTTCTGCTGCGAAGACAACTGAGTACGTCTTGCCCTTAGCAGCGCCGAGTGTAGCAGCGACATCGGGGTTGGGAACGAGCTTGAGCTCGAGGTCTCCCCCATCATGCTTAATCTTTCCTGCCGCCACCTGCTCGGGGCGCCAATCGGAAACAGCCGCCGTGAAGATGGCAACATCTGCTTGGGAAAACGGTTCGCGCGAGGCATCGAGCATCTCGCATGCCGTTTTGACGTTGATGACTTCGGCACCTTCAGGTGGCATAAGAGCGGTTGGGCCGGAGACAAGGGTGACCTGCGCTCCCCGGGCAACTGCCTCGGCGGCTATGGCATAGCCCGTGATGCCGCTCGAATGATTGGATATGAACCGTACCGGGTCAAGCGGTTCCTGCGTGGGACCGGCGGTGATGAAGACGCGCTTGCCCTCGAGATCACGCTTTGAGGCAAGTACGCT
>CADBRF010000035.1 GCA_902796975.1 uncultured Coriobacteriaceae bacterium | reverse complement strand
GTCGTGTGCCCGCGGCAATGCCATGCCAATCGGTTGGAAGGGGAGAGGGGCGTCTGCGGAGAAGGCGCAAGGCTCTCTGCAGCTCGAGCAGCCCTTCACATGTGGGAGGAACCACCTATCTCTGGTGAAGCGGGCAGCGGGACTGTCTTCTTTTCAGGGTGTACGCTCAGGTGCGTCTACTGCCAGAACCATGACATCGCAACAGGTGAGGTTGGCCTAGAGATCTCCGTTGAAAGACTGGCGGAAATTTTCCTTGAGCAGCAAAAAATCAGAAGAGCCCTCAATATCAACCTCGTGACGCCTACCCATTTTTGGCCGCTCATTTGCGACGCGATAGATATGGCGCGGAGCAGGGGGCTTGTGCTTCCCATTATCGCCAATACCAGCGGATATGAACGTCCAGAAGTTATAAAGGCGCTCGGAAATCGTATCGATGCTTATCTCACGGATTTCAAATATGCCTCTTCTACGCTTGCCCAACGCTACTCAATGGCGGCGGATTATCCGAAAGTTGCGTCAGCGGCTCTTGACGCCATGTATGCAGCAGTTGGTCCTTATTCGCTGGGAAGGGGAGTAAACGGGGAAGAGGGCATACTTCAGCGTGGCATCATTGTCCGCCATCTGATGTTGCCCGGGCATCTTGATGATTCAATGCGTGTGATGGACATCTTGGCTTCAAAGCCGTATGCAGACAATGTCTGGGTGAGCCTCATGAATCAATACACTCCGATGGAGGGTGTAGGAGACAGGTACCCCGAGCTTGCCGGCAAGGTTACCGAGGATGAGTACGATGAACTCATTGACTATGCTTTAGACCTTGGTCTTGAAAATAGTTTCATGCAGGAGGGCGGCACCGCTGAAGAGAGCTTTATTCCAGCTTTCGACTACGAAGGCGTTCTCTCTGCTGAATAGATTGTGTGCTTAACGCAATAAGAATGTAATGTCAATAAAAGTTCTACTGACGTGCCTAAACCTTCGACAAAATGCAAGCATGTCTTTACTTTTGAACAATACCCAGCTATTATGTCTATAGAAAGTTGAACCTTGGCAAGAAAGAATTCGGCTCACCGGTTGCCTGCTCTGTGAGTTCTCGGATGTGCTCTTCGTACTTCTGTATACCTTCGAGATAGCCTGCCTGGCACGTTGTTATTGCATTTCTTTACTCCAATAAATTCCGAGAAGTGTGTAGTTACGCGCGTTGTGTGTTTGAGTTTGTGAGCTAAGTGTTGTGCGCGGAAGTGTTGAACGCCTTTTCCAATTAATTGCGAAAAGGCAGCAGGCAACCATTTATAGGGCCCCATCACGAGAGGTATCCGTGATGGGGCTCATGTAGTTTATAATCTCTTTTCATGTGCAAAGAAATTCTCATTGTTGGCGCTGGTCTTGTGGGGTCTACCTGCGCTTATCTGTTACAAAAGAATGGTTTTACGGTAACGCTCGTGGAAGAACGGCTTCTCGAGCGTAAAGATAAGCTTTGCGGAGGCCTTATCACTCCACGGGCGATGAAAGAGCTTCAAACCGCATTTGGAGCTGTTCCTGAAGGTATTTTTCGAGACACATTTTCTTCCATGATCTGTCAAACTGAGAGTTTCTCAGTGCCGGTTCATAACATCCAGCTTGTGTCTGTTCTTCGCAAAGATCTTGATGGTTTCGCTCTCGAAAAATTCACGCAGCTTGGTGGTATATGTTTCGACGGTATTTCTATTCGCGATATAGATTCCCGCAGGCATGTCGCCACAGGTATTGGGAAAGATCGCACACGTAGAGAGTTTTCTTTTGACGCTGTCGTGATGGCAGACGGCGCTCTGTCTCATGGAAGACAGGTAGTAGCAGGTCAGAAGCCCGATGCCGTTCTCTCGTTGGAAGCTGAAGTAACAGCTACTGGCGCCCCTCTTCTCATGAAATACACTGAAGAGCTCTGGGGCTACTACTGGTATATACCTGCTGGAAACGTGGCAAAAATCGGATGCGTCTCCTATGGTGAAGGAAGGGATCTCGAAACATCACTTTCGAGGTTTGCGTCTTCGCTTGGTATTGCTATGTCAAGGGTCAGGGGAGCCTTTATCCCAACGGGGGGAAGTGTCCTCCTTAAACACAAGGATGCATATTTTCTGGGAGATGCCGCAGGGCTTATCTGTCCACCGAGCGGTGAGGGCATATATTATGCCTTGAAATCTGCGCGCATGGCGGCCCAGGCTCTTGCCAACGCTGCAAATTATGAGGCGCTCATGGCTCGGGATGCTAAGGTTGTTGAGCGAGAATATAGAACCCGTCAGCTCTTCTTCAACCGCAAGTTCATGGATTCTGCCCTTGCCGCAGCAGAGAAAACGCCTTATGGAAGCGAACGTGCTGTTAAGTTCGCGCTCAGACATTTCTGCTCTTTCGACGCGTAGCGCATTGCGCAATTTGTCCAAATGTGAAAGAACCAGAAATAGCCGTTTTATGAGGAAAATATGTCCCCTCTGGGTAATGAAATACCCCCTAAGCACGTGTTTTTCCAACCATGAACTTGCAATTCCCATATAAAAGGGGCATTGTATACACATTGTGCAATTAAGCCCTCATGGCATCTTTCTGCACGGTTCCTCTTCTGTAGCATATATGTAGTTGGGATACGTTCATGGATTTTCTTAAAGTTTCGAGCAAGTCTTCTCCGGCATCAGTTGCCGGTGCCATTGCCGGGCTTATTAATGATGGAAATGCCGTGCGTATTCAGTCAATCGGTGCTGGTGCTGTCAACCAGGCAGTGAAGGCGATTGCCATTGCCCGTGGCTATCTCGCGCCAAATGGTATTGATCTTTCCTGTGTTCCCTCCTTCATCGAACTCGAAATCAATGGGGATAAACGCACGGGCATCCGCTTTGTCGTAAATCCGCGCTATATCGATAACGATTTCGATGACTACATCGAAGAGCCTGAAGACGAGTAAGGCGACTGGTTTTTCATCTTCTTGCTCGAGCTCAGAAGCCCGTACGAGGGTTCCACTTACATAATCCACACATTGAAGGTGCTCATGCATACCGTATTATGGTGTGCGGTAGTTTCATAGCTAAGGAGACATTTCTGTGACCGATTCCAATGCACGTACGCTCGAGGGCTTGACGTATTTCCAGCGCACATTTGGCTGCCAGATGAACGAGAACGATGCGGAGCGTGTCGCTGGTCTTCTTGATATGGCGGGCTGTCTTCCCGTGAGCACGCTTGAAGAAGCTGATATCGCCATATATCTCACCTGTTGTGTTCGCGAGGCAGCAGATATCCGCCTCATGGGCCAGGTCGCGAGCATGAAGAACATTCCTCCTGCCCACAAAGGGCTGCCTCGCATCGTGGCAGTAGGAGGTTGTATTGGCCAGCGCGATGGAGCTCGCCTGCAGGAAACCCTTCCCAATGTGGATATCGTGTTTGGCACCCACAATATCGGCCATTTGCCATCGCTCATTCAGCAGAGGATTTCTTCCGGCATGGCAGTTGCCGAGACGCTGGAATCGAGCGAGGAGTTCGTGAAAGGACTCCCTGAGAGGCGGGCTACCTCCTGGCATGCCTGGGTTCCCATCATGACGGGGTGCAATAACTTCTGCACCTATTGCATCGTCCCTTATGTGCGCGGACGCGAGACAAGCCGTCCCCTCGAGGATATAGAAAACGAGCTCGACCATCTCGCGGCCGAAGGCGTGCAAGAGGTTACGTTACTCGGTCAGAATGTCAACTCTTACGGGCGCGACCTCTATGGCAGGCCCCGCTTTAAAGAGGTGCTCGATTACGCGGGCTCTTGCGGCATTCCTCGCATCCGCTTTGTCACCAGCCATCCTAAAGACCTCTCGACTGAGACCATTGCTGCCATGGCGGCGCATGAGGCTATCATGCCCCAGCTCCATCTCCCTCTGCAATCGGGTTCTGACCGCATTCTCGCGGAGATGCATCGGGTTTACACCGTTGAGAAGTATCTCGAGACCGTGCATATGCTCAGAGAAGCCATCCCTGATATTTCCCTTTCAACGGATATCATCGTTGGCTTTCCTGGCGAGACCGAAGAGGACTTTCAGGGCACTTTGAAAGTTGTCCGTGAAGTTGGCTACGGCCAGGCTTTCACCTTTATCTACTCCAAACGAGAAGGCACTCCGGCGGCCGAGATCGTTGATACGACTCCCGCTGAAGTCATCCAAGACAGGTTTGACCGGCTCGTGGAATTGGTGCAGGAGAGCGTTCACAGGGAGAATGAGAAGGAACTAAACAAAACGCTCCCCGTGCTCGTAGAGGGTGTTTCCAAGCGAGATGCGCATATGTTCTCGGGGAAATCTCCAAAGAATCAGACGGTTCACGCGCCCATTCCTGCAGGCCTGACCATGGATGACCTCGTTGGAACCATACAGAACGTTCGTATTGATGTTACGAAGACCTGGTATTTACAGGGAACGCTCGTTGAGTAGCACAAGTGACAATATTATCCCGCCTGCCGATACGGTAATCTGCGTACAGGGGCCAACAGCTTCGGGCAAAAGCGAGCTTGGAGAATATCTCGCTCAGAAGCTCGACGGCGAGATTGTCTCAGCGGATAGCATGCAGATCTACCGGGGCATGGATATTGGGACGGCGAAAGTGCCTCCATCAAAGCGCCATGTCCCATACCACTGCATTGATATCGTCAACCCTGGGGAACCATATTCTGCGGCTCTCTATCAGCGTGATGCGCGTGCTGCCATAGAGGATATTCAGTCTCGCGGAAAGCGGTCAATTCTTGTTGGGGGGACCGGTCTATATGTGCGCGCCGTCCTCGATGAAATGGAATTTGCCCCCGGGACACAG
>CADBRF010000034.1 GCA_902796975.1 uncultured Coriobacteriaceae bacterium | reverse complement strand
GTATAGACCGGCAACCCCCGCTTGAACGGGTCATTGGTGCACATGAAAATTACATAGACTGGCTTTAATCCTTCGAATGCTTCCCCTTTTGCCAGCATGCGCCTGTCAAGCTGCGAATGATAGTAGCGCATTCTCTTGAGAAGGTCTTTTTGCTCATATGTTTGCATCTCGACTTCAAAGGCGGCTTCATCGTTTTTCATGTAGACGTCAAATCTGACGCCGCGACGCGTTATGCTCGTTTCCTCTGACTCAATCTTGATTTGTTCAATGTGTTTAATCTTCAAGTTAAGCACACGTTCAATGACTCTTCTGCAGAGGTCTGGATTGTCTTGCATTACCTTCGCGAAGACATACCGGTTAGAGAACGGGTATCGTTTTGCCATGATGCCCTTCTTTCTTCGCCCCTTTGGCAGAGAGGATCTTGCAGACTAATGGCGCGGGGAGGGGCAACCCAAATAGATGGCGCTGCGTGTGGAGGCGCATCTGCACTGGCTCTCTGTTACGATGACAGCATAGCATGAACACGAACAAATGTTCGTATATTTTGTTCCGGAACAGGCGAATAGGGAAGTGTGAAGAAGCCGCGAGTAGGCTTTCCGGCAATTCCGCAACCGCAATGATGTCTCGCCACGCTCGAGAGGGCAGATAGTTAGGTTTGTCTTGTTGGACACTGCATGGATATCGCCCGCGCTCAGAGTTGTCATAGTGTAGGAAAGGTTGAGGTGCGGCTTATGAGTGACAAACTGGGATTTGGCCTAATGAGGCTTCCTCATAAAGGGTTGGGAATAGATGTGAAGCAAGTCAGCGAGATGGTGGACATCTTTCTGGATTCCGGCTTCACGTATTTTGACACCGCGTTCGTGTACCCGGGTTCGGAGCAGGCAATCCGCAAAGCGCTCATCGACCGCCATCCGCGCGATTCGTTTACGCTTGCGACAAAACTGTTCGCCACGATGGCGCCGACCGAGAAGACGGCGAAGAAGGAATTTGAGACGAGCCTGAAGCGCACAGGCGCGGGGTACTTCGACTATTATCTCCTCCACTCTCTGATGGAGGGCAACTACCGGAAATACGAGAAGTTCCACCTCTGGGATTTTGTGAGGGAGAAGAAGGATACGGGAGAGATTAGGCATTTCGGGTTCTCCTTCCACGGCGGGCCCGAACTGCTCGACCAGCTGCTGACAGAGCATCCGGATGTGGATTTCGTACAGCTCCAGATTAACTATGCGGATTGGGAGAATCCGAGTGTGAAATCCCGGCGGAACTACGAGGTGGCGAGAAGCCACGGCAAGCAAATTGTGGTAATGGAGCCGGTGAAGGGTGGCAGGCTCGCAAACCCGCCGAAAGAGGTACAGAAGATCTTTGACGAGGTAAATCCAGGGGCGTCGTATGCGTCCTGGGCGATTAGATTTGCTGCCTCTCTGGATGGAATCCTCGCGGTGCTTTCCGGTATGTCCAACATTGCCCAAATGAAGGACAACGTCAGCTTTATGAGGGACTTCAAGCCGCTGGATGACGCTGAAATTGAAGCGATTCGGATGGCTCAAAAGGTCTTTCATGAAGCTAATACGATACCTTGCACTGCCTGCGGATATTGCAAAGAGGGATGCCCGGAGCAGATTCCGATTCCTGATATTTTCGAGATAATGAATCGCAAGACGACGACAGGGCAGCAGCAGGCGGCGCGAGAGGAATATGCTGAGCTGGTGAAAGCCGGCAACGGCGCGGCTGATTGTATGGCATGCGGGCAGTGTGAGAAGGTATGCCCCCAGCATATAGAGATCATAGCGGAACTGAAGAAATGCTCGAGGGAGCTGGGATAGCGCGACGTGCCGTGCTGCAGCCGGGTGCAGGGATGGGGCCGTGTGCCCTGTCACGAGGGCTGAGAGGCGGCTCCGGAGGGCACGGGGCCCGCAGGGTTGCAGACGGGTGTAGACGGCGGCAAGTTTGCCCTATGTGGGATGTGCACATCTCACCGCGCCCTTGTTTTCGCTTGCGTAGTATTATCTGAACTCGAAAAAGCACGATGCAAACACGCCCGCCTGTTCTGCGGGGCGAGCGCTATCCAGTCTGATGAGGAGCATCTTTATGACTATTCACGAGCAGAACCGGCAGGCGCTCATCGAGTACTTTCAAGGCGGCTGCAAAGGCAACGATATGGGTTGCGTCGGTGTTGAGATGGAGCATTTCATTCTCGATGAAGACGGAGAGCAGGTACATTACGACGAGCCGAATGGGCGTTTGAGCATCCGCGGCATCTTGGAGAAGCTCGCGGAGTTCTGGCCCGATGTCACGCGCACCGAGGCGGGTGATATCATGGGCTGCTCGCGCCAGCTTTCCGCCATCTCCATCGAACCTGCCGGGCAGATCGAGGTGAGCCTTGCTCCCTTCTCGAGCATCTACGATATCAAGGCGGAATATGAGAACTTCTACTATCGCCTGCGCAAGGTGATTGAGCCCGCCGGGTACACGATTCGCACGGGCGGATACCATCCCACGATGAAGGCCGAAGAGCTCGAGCTCATTCCCAAGCCACGCTACCACTTCATGAACGAGTACTTCGCATCGCTTCCGGGCATGCACGGCGAGCGCATGATGCGCGCCACGACCTCGCTGCAAATTTCGCTCGACTATGCCGACGAAGCCGATGCCGTGCGCAAGATGCGCATCGCGACCCTGCTGGGCCCCATCGTGTCATTCGTCTGTGACAACTGCACAGTGTTCGAAGGCGAGCTCAACGACGTGCCCCTCCGTCGCCTGCAGGTGTGGCGCAAGGTTGACCCGGCACGGTGCGGTGTCGTTCCCGGCCTCTTCGATGAGGGCTTTGGCTTTGGCACCTATGCTGATTGGCTGCTGAGCGTTCCGCCCATCTTCTCGACTCGCGATGGCGAACACGCCACGGGGGCTACTCCAGCAGATGAGGTCTATGCCGATGCCCCGATGACCGAAGAAGATGTCTTCCATCTGCTGGGTATGGTATGGCCAGACGTCCGCCTCAAGAACTATGTCGAGGTGCGGCAGGCGGATTCGCTCCCCGAAATGCCCGCGCTGGGCTACGTCTCGCTCATCAAGGGCATATACTATGGCCCGCTCTCGCTTGATATGATTGAGCACAAGCTGGGCGTGGATACTAAGGGCTGGGGCCAGTATTCCGAGCAGAGCGTGGAAGACGCGATTGCCGCTATTGCGCAGGACGGATTCGATGCCCTGGTTTATGGCCGGTCAGTCACAGAGTGGATCGATTTCCTCTTCCAGCTCGCCCCGGCGGGCCTTGGCAGCGAGGTCGAATACCTCGACGAACTCAGGGACTTCCGTGGGCTCTAGGCACGTAAGCACGAAATAGAAAGGCACGGCAGGATGGCTGCAACCTTTACCGATCAGGTACATATTCAAGTCAAGGCTGGCAATGGCGGCGCGGGCTGCACCTCGTTCAGGCGCGAGGCTCACGTCCCCATGGGTGGGCCCGACGGTGGCGACGGCGGAAATGGCGGCGATATCATCGTCGTTGCCGATAGCACCGTCTCCACCCTCATCGACTACCGCTACAAGCACCATTTCCGCGCGGGCAACGGCGTGCACGGCAAGGGCAAGCGCATGCATGGCGCTGACGGCGAATCGCTCGTGCTCAAAGTGCCCGTTGGTACGGTCGTGCGCCTGCTCGACGAAAATATGGAGCCCTGCGAGGACATCGCCGACCTCACCCACAACGGCGAGCGGGTTATCGTCGCCAAGGGCGGCCATGGCGGCCGCGGCAACATCCATTTCGTGACACCCACTCGCCGCGCTCCCTCCTTCTCGGAGCTGGGCGAACCGTCAGATCCCATCTGGATTGAGTTCGAGCTCAAGCTGCTCGCAGATGCTGCACTCGTTGGCATGCCGAGTGTAGGCAAGTCTTCGCTCATCGCCTGTATGTCGGCGGCGCGCCCCAAGATTGCCGATTATCCCTTCACCACCCTCATGCCCAATCTGGGTATGGTGCGAAGCGACGATTTCAGCTTCGTCGTTGCCGATGTTCCCGGCCTTATCGAGGGCGCGGCAGAGGGCAAGGGCCTTGGCCACGAGTTTCTCCGCCATGTGGAGCGCACGGCGCTCATCCTGCACGTTGTGGACCTGACGGGCGGCTTCGAGGGGCGCGACCCAGTGCACGACTACGAGGTCATCAACCGCGAGCTTGAGCTCTACGCCAAGGAGCTGGCAGACCGCCCGCGTATTGTCGTGGCAAACAAAATCGACGTCCCCGGGACCGAAGAAGCTTGCAAGCGTCTCCGCGCCCGTGTCAAAGCAGACAGCGAGGAGCTTTCCGAAAAGCTACTGGACGAGCAGGGCATCGATATCGAGGACCCCATCCCGTTCTTCACGGTGAGTGCGGTGACGCGCCAGGGGCTTGATTCCCTTATCGCCGCAACGGCAACGCGCGTTTACGACCTCCGCGCCGCAGCTGCAGAAGAGCCTCAGCCCGAATACGACCAGGTCTGGGAGCACAAGCGCCAGCTCCGCGACAGCAGGTTCGAGGTCATCCGCGAAGAGAAGCACGCTTGGCGAGTCGTTGGTCGCGGCGTGGAGCGCATGGTGGTTCAGACTGAGTGGAACAACGACGAAGCCGTGTCCTTCTTCCAGCGCCGCCTCGAGCGTATGGGTGTCGATAAGGCGCTCAAGAAGGCTGGCGCCCAGCAGGGCGACGAGGTGCGCATTCTGGAAGTCGCCTTCGATTACGAGGACGAGGAATGGGGCGACGAGGAGTTCGACTCCATCATCGACCGCGAAGGCTGAGAAGGGCGCGCTGTAGCAGAGCATGCCAGGGGAGAAGACAGATAACCGGTACGCCTATCTGATTTTCGCTGGCTGCTGCTGCGTTTCTGCGGGCACTCTCGCTCTCGCGACGAATATCGCAGGTGTCTTCCTCATTCCCGGGGCCGAACGGCTTGGCGTGGGCACAGGCGACTATTCGCTCTGGCTCGCCATCTCCGGTG
>CADBRF010000033.1 GCA_902796975.1 uncultured Coriobacteriaceae bacterium | reverse complement strand
GGAGTTCGAGCGTCGGATCGTTGAGCACATACCCGTTCTCGTCGAGCACGCCACAATGACCGTGGCTCGTGTACTCACACAGGCAGACGTCGGTGATGACGTAAAACTCGGGGTCATATGCCTTGATGGCGCGGATGGCCTGCTGAACGATGCCATCATCTGCATAGGCATCGCTGCCGACTTCATCCTTATGCTCAGGCAAACCAAAGAGAATGACCGACCGGATGCCGAGCGATTTGAGCTCG
This sequence comes from uncultured Coriobacteriaceae bacterium, assembly GCA_902796975.1. Lineage (GTDB taxonomy): Bacteria > Actinomycetota > Coriobacteriia > Coriobacteriales > QAMH01 > CADBRF01. The sequence continues at coordinate 1,991 of CADBRF010000033.1, read as the reverse complement.
TCAATCTCCGCGGGAAGCATGTCAATGGTGTACTGGTAGACCTCGGGCATGGAGGGAATCTCATCTTTCAGGCCCTCGCCTGGCTTGACGAAGAGCGGATAGATGAAATCCGCGGGATCAAGCGACGGCGTTTCGCGAATGAACGATCGGACGGTTTCATTTGCGCGCATACGGCGCGGACGGTATTCGGGAAAACCCATGCTGCAGCTCCTCACATCTCAACAGATGGTACCTGGGTACTTCGAACTTCCCGTATCTTAAGCCTTAGTGCGCGCAAGAGAAACACTAGATTGCCGATACAAACGCCGGAACCGCCGCGGCAACAATCAAGATGCGCAAGGCGAGAGCGCCGACGATAATCGTTGCGTTAGCCAGATAGATGGCCACCTTGCGTTTTCCCGCAGCCAGATGAAGGACAACAGGCAGCACCAGACCAATCACAATATAAAGAGCCCAGAAGGGAACGGCCAGGTCCCCAGAAATCAGACGTGCAACCGCATCAGCACCCGATGGGTTGGAAGAAGCCACCACCAGCAGGAAAAAGACGACAAGCGCCTCGATAATCCCTCCAGTGGCAAACGCGGCAGAGAGCCTCGTCTTGCCGAGAGAAAGCGCGTCTCGCGTCAAAGCACCTACCAAATCGCCAAGTGCAGCGCCGGAGAGGAGCGCCGAGACAAGGAAGAGAACGGGCAGCGCACCGTTATTCCACAGTCCAACGGGCGACACGGCGCCCAAGAGCACACCGGTATAGGAAGTCAAAGCGATCGCGAGCACGGCGCCTACTAGTGAAAACGCCCTTTTCTTCGAGCCAGAAAGAGCGTCGCCTTTTCGTGAAAGCACAAAGCCAACAGCATCGAACACCAAGACGAGAACGATAAAAAGCGTTCCCCAGGCCATCGGAGAGCCGAAGTTGGTAAAGAGGCCGAAGAAAGCCCTAGGATTCTGCAACCCTGCTTTCGAGTCGGCGACCAGTATCAGGGCGCCAACGCCGATGATCACGAACGAAACCGCATAAAGCCAAGGAGAGGTTGTGTCGGTTTCAAGATTGCCCGCGGCGAGAGTACAACGTGCCACGGTCCAGAACAGTAGGCCTGCCCCAATTCCCGAGAGGAACAGGTAAATTGCGATATTCAAACCCCATGTCATAGTCAATCACCTCGCGTAGTAGACTCGAGCACCGGTCAGTTCCCCGCCTATGGGTTCCGCGTGCTTGAGTGCAATCTGTTTGACAAGATCGCTGTCCGGGTCATCCAAGTCTCCGAATGTACGGGCGCTCGTGGGGCAGCTCTTCACACACAAGGGTTCAAGCCCCTGTGCAATGCGGTCGGCGCAGAGTGAGCACTTGTCCACAACACCGGTATCCTCGCGTACGATGCGCACATCATAGGGGCAAGCCTGTTGGCAATAGCGGCAGCCGATGCAACGATCAGCATCCACCAGCACAAGACCATCCTCGTTGCGGTAGGTAGCACCCGTGGGGCAGACAGCCAGGCACGGAGGATTATCGCAGTGGGCGCATTGCCGCGGCGAGGTTACGAACCTGACGTTCGGATAAGCTCCGACCTCATCTTTCTGGTACGTTATAAAATTCTCCACAGGGGTAAGCCCATGATTGGCTTTGCAGGCAGCGTTGCAGGTCTGGCAGTTGATGCAGCTCTTCGTATCGATAAGCAATCCATATCGTGCCATTATTCAATCACCTTCTTGATTGTCACTTTGTTCTCCTGGGCATTTGCAGCGCCAGAGACAGCATTGAGACCGTCTTGTTCCTTGAAGTCGAGGTAGGAAATGCCAAATCCGCTGGCCTCCCCCAGCTGTGCACTGCTCGCCCCGAAAGACGCGCAGGTGAGCAAGGCGCCTGGGTAGATGCCATCGGTCACATGCGCATGTGCCCGCCCCGTGAACCGGCTTGACGACGTGATGGGCTACATACCCGCGCGTCTCACCGCCTTGCTCTTTGTGGCTGCAGCTGCTCTGCTCAAGTTCGATGC
>CADBRF010000032.1 GCA_902796975.1 uncultured Coriobacteriaceae bacterium | reverse complement strand
TCCGGTGCGCCGGCTGTCGACCAGCGGCACCGCCGGGTAGCCGCGTCCGGGACGGATAACCGCTGAAGGCATCTAAGCGGGAAGCCGGCCCCGAGATGAGCTCTCCCTTTGGTAAGGCCCCTCCCAGACCAGGAGGTGGATAGGCCGCAGGCGCAAGGCGGGCGACCGCCTCAGCCCAGCGGCACTAACCGGCCGAGCCCCTCGCGTCTTCGCGGTCCCATCACGTCCCCCGCGCGTCAGCGCGCGGCGGGGAGGACGCCCTTCTGCCGGACGGAGGCCTCCCGCCATGCGGCCCTGGGGGCGCCCGGAGACGGTCGCGGCCCCCGGGGGGCCGGCGGCAATGGAGGAGGGGGAATACCCGGACCCATGCCGAACCCGGAAGTCAAGCCCTCCATCGCCGGAAGGTACTGCGGTGCAGTCCGTGGGAGAAGAGGACGCCGCCGTCCCCCCGGGGGCCACGAGACGTGGCGGCGGGGGCCGCGGGGAGCAGATCCCCCGCGGCCCCCGCCTTTTTTGTGTCTTCATTCAGGGATCTGTACTTCCATGCGCACGTTGCTTTCCGGTTTCTAAATCCTTTCCTTTTGCATAGTTGTGATATGTTCTCTTTTGTCTATCGTGTAATTCTCCTTTAGATTCGCGCTTAAGCCTTTGAATCCACTGGATAATCGCGTATTTTTAGACAATTGTTTTCTATGTTTTGCGGTTTTACTTTAGACGTTTGTATGTAAGGCGGGCGAACTGCTTTGTGTGGAATTGTTGGCTTTACAGGTAATGTGCCTGCAGACAAGATTCTTATAGACGGGCTCAAGAAGCTTGAATACCGCGGATATGATTCAGCAGGCGTTGCTCTTGCATATCCTGGGCGTTTGGATGTCATCAGACGTACCGGGAAAGTAGCTGTTCTTGAAGAAGCGCTCTCGAACGATGAACACGCTTCCTGCTGTGGTATTGGCCACACGCGATGGGCAACACATGGTCGGCCATCAGAGACCAATGCCCACCCTCACATCGACTGCCATGGGAACATTGCGATTGTGCATAATGGCATTATCGAGAACTTCGTTGCTCTCCGTGATGAGCTTATTGCAGAAGGTCATACCTTCCGCAGTCAGACTGATACCGAGGTTGTTGCCCATTTGCTTGAGCGCTATTACGAGGGCGATCTTGTTGCAGCTATGCGAAAAGCTACGCAGCAACTCCAGGGAGCTTATGGCATCGCCGCAGTCTGTGTCGATGCACCAGACCAAATTGTGGTTACCCGTAAAGACAGCCCTATTGTTATCGGTATGTCCGATGGGGACGTAAAGGGCTCGTTTATCGGTAGCGATATGATTGCGCTTCTCGAATATACTCGGGATGCGATTTTTCTTGATGATGGGCAAATTGCGCTTCTTCGGCCCAACAGCATCGAAGTATTTGACAGGTCCGGCAAGACGGTTGAACCGACTTGGACGCATGTAGACTGGGATGCCGAAAATGCTGAACACGCTGGCTACCCGGACTTCATGCTCAAGGAAATTTATGAGCAGCCGCGCGCTGTTCGCGACACCATTGCCGGCTGTGTGAAGAACGGTGAAGTCATTCTTGACGAGCTCACTCTCGACGATGAAGACATCGCCGCCATTGATTCTGTTTATATTATCGGTTGTGGGACGAGCTATCATGCTGGTCTTGTGGCGCGCGAACTTATCGAAGGATGGGCACGCATACCCACGACGGTAGACGTGGCAAGTGAGTTCCGTTACAGGAATCCCATCGTCACCCCTTCCACCCTGGTCATAGCCATTTCCCAGTCCGGAGAGACGGCGGATACGCTTGCCGCCGTGAGGCTTGCTCGCTCGAAGGGCGCCAAGGTCTTTGCTGTTACTAACGTCGTAGGAAGTCGTATTACGCGCGAATCTGACGGTGCTTTCTATGTCAAGGCCAATATGGAAATCTCCGTGGCAGCAACCAAATCCTTCCTCGCACAAATCGCCTGTCTCTCGCTCATCGCTATGTTTCTTGCTCAGAAGAAGCATCGCCTGACGAGCAACCAGGTAGCTTCTCTTTATAGCGACTTGTGTGAGACCCCCTCCCAAATTGAGGCCATTCTCGAAAACCAGAATGAGATTGAGGAGGCGGCTGAGCTTATTAGCAAAGCACATTCCGCTATGTACGTGGGACGTGGTATCGGTGCGACTATCTGCAAGGAAGGCGCTCTCAAGCTGAAGGAAATCTCCTATCTGCACGCCGAGGCATACGCTGCAGGAGAACTCAAACATGGGCCTATAGCCCTGCTTGACGAGAATGTCCCGGTCGTCGCCGTAGTCACGGATTCGCCGACTCGCATGCAGACGCTTTCTAACGTGCAGGAGGCTCTGGCACGCGGCTCTCATATTGTTGCCGTGGCAACAGAGGGCGATACTGAGGTTTCGGAAATCGCGGATTATGTTCTCTATATCCCCCGCACAAGAGACTGGTGCTCTGCCATCACCGCTAGCGTTCCTCTGCAGCTCCTTGCTCGCCATGTCGCTCTCAAACGTGGTTGCGATGTCGATCATCCTCGGAATCTCGCCAAGTCGGTGACCGTTGAATGAGTGACAGCCCATCTGCTCCCATCCAAGATGATGCTGCGGAGAAGCCTACGACAGTGCAGCCAATCACGCGGAATCCCGAGGCAATCACAGGTGTCGGCGTCGATCTCGTGGAGATTGCACGAATTGAGGAGATTCTTCAAAGAAGCCCTTCCTTCGTGAAACGGGTTTTCACTGAGGAGGAGCGCAGCTATTGCGAGCGTACGCCGCGTCCATCTGTGCACTATGCGACTCATTTCGCAGCTAAAGAAGCGGTGCTCAAAGCCTTGGGAACAGGCTTTACCGGCATGAGCCCTCGTGATGTCGAAGTTGTGCATGATGCAAGCGGGAAGCCGGGAGTCGTATTGCACGGGAACGCGCTGGAGCTAGCCGGAACGCGCGGTATCGTCACTATACATATCTCCTTGAGCAGGACGCGAGAGAATGCCGTGGCGAATGCAATCGCCGCCACTCAGGCTTCACGACCCTCGCGCGAGAAATCACTCGGGCCGCGCGAGCAGCTTGCCGCGAGCTTCAAGGAGCTGCGTTCCTTGCTGGATGAAATGGACAGTTCGAGTGATAGCGATGATGCCAAAACGGATATGAGTACAGCAGCGTCTCGTTCTCGCTCTGCCGGAAAAGCTCAGTCTCAGACTGACGCTGCTGGTGATGCTCCCATAAGCGGTGAGGACCGTGTCTGAACCAATTGAACGGACACCGCATGAGTTGATGAACCTCTTGCCCCATCCAGCGCAATCCGCCAATAAGTATTCGCGTGGCGGGGTGCTCGTGGTTGGGGGGAGTGTCCTTTATCCATCTGCGCCTGTCCTCGCAGTTAAAGCGGCTGCTCGTACTGGTGCTGGATATGCGAAGCTGGCAACGTGTCGAGATGCTGCGGTCGTCGCGCATATGCATCTTCTCTCCATCCCCGTTTCCGCTTGCGCACAAGAGGAAGGCACCCTGTGCCTCGAAAGCCTTCAGGATGTCCTTCGGGCAGGAGCGAAGAGCAGCGCTTTCGTGGCGGGGCCCGGTATGGGTACAACTGCGCTGGTGGCGTCCTTTCTCAAGGAACTGCTCGCGCATCTTGCCTGCCCTGCCGTGCTCGATGCCGATGCGCTCAATATCATCGCGAGAGATTCCGCAATGCTCACGGATGCAGCGAATTCTGTGAGAATCATTACTCCCCATGAGGGAGAGGCGGTCCGCCTTCTCGGGCATGCAGTCGAAGACAGGGTGGCTGCGGTGCGCGAGCTCGCAAACCGATTGAAGGCGGTTGCGGTTCTCAAGGGGCCGGGGACGTTGATTTCGGATGGCGTAACGACCTATGTATGCAATGAAGGTGGGCCAGAGCTCGCTAAGGCGGGAAGTGGAGATGTGCTCGCCGGCATGATAGGCGCGCTGCTCGCACAGGGTCTCAATGCGCTCGACGCTGCCTCGGTGGGGGTGTATCTTCATGGACGCGCGGGCAGGTATGCCGCGCAGAAGCTGAGCGATATCTCGGTCATGCCCGAAGACCTTATCGAGCACATCGGGCCGGCAATAGTGCAATGGGAAAGGGAACTGCAGTGAGCAGGGACGAAGTGAATTATTTCGGGGCAAACCCCCATCTGCCAAAAGGTTATAACCGCGAGGACGAAAAGAACGCTGCAGAAGAGGAGCGCAAGCGCAAGCGTGAATCCCAGCGGGATATCTCCGTGAACACAGTGCTTGACGAGATGCGCGAGAACAGGGGCTCTGCCCGAATTGACCTTGGTAACATTCCCCGAAGCGCCTGGGTTGAAGTCGACCTTGATGCTATTGCGCACAACGTGCGCATCGGTAAAAAGCAGCTGGGCGCACGGCGTCATCTCATGGCCGTCGTCAAGGCAGACGCCTATGGCCATGGTTCCGTTCCCGTAGCAAAAGTCGCTCTCCGATGTGGCGCAGATGCCCTAGCCGTCGCAACGGTTGAAGAGGGCGTCAAACTCCGTCAAGCCGGTATCATTGCACCAATCCTGATGCTTTCAGAGCCTCCGTTGCGTGCAATTCCCTATTTGCTCGAATTCAATATCGTGCCGAGCGTCTGCACTTCGGAGTTTGCTCTTGCGCTTGGAGAAGAAGCGGATATGCAGGGCAAGGTCGCCCGTTACCATCTTGCTATCGATACAGGCATGAACCGCATCGGTGTTCACTACACCGATGTCGTTGAGTTCATCAGGTCTATCGACTTTCATCGCGGGCTCAAGCTGGGCGGTGTGTTCACCCACTTCGCAACGGCGGACACAAGCGACGAATGGGATTTCAAATCCGCTCTCTCACATTTCAATGATGCGGTAAATTCCTTGCGCATGGCGGGCATCGATCCCGGTATTGTGCACTGCGCGAACTCGGCGAGTATCGAGCGCTACCCTGATGCTTATTTTGATATGGGGCGGATGGGCATTACCATGTATGGTCTTGCTCCGAGTGGCTATATGGAGCAGTTCGGGGAGGACCTTATCCCCGCGATGTCAGTGCATGCTCAAATTTCCTATATCAAGGAACCTGCACTTGGCTCCGGCGTGAGTTATGGGTATACCTACCGGGTGAACAAGCCGGTTCAGATAGCAACGGTTCCCATCGGCTATGCAGATGGGTTGCGCCGCGCTCTTTCCAACCGTATGAAAGTCATCATCAATGGACGCCTTTGCAATCAGGCGGGCAATATCTGCATGGACCAGATGATGGTAGAGGTGCCGCTCGGCCATTCCATAACGGGGCTTGCGGGCGGCGCTAACATTGGCGATGAGGTCACTATTATCGGCACGCAGGGCGATTACACAATCACGGCAGACACCATGGCGGCAGAACTTGGCACAATTAACTACGAGGTCACTTGCGGCTTTGGCATGCGCTTGCCCAAAATCTATACCGGCAAGGGGAGCTGGGGTTTCTAATGGCACCAGAAACGGGAATTCCAAGCTATCACCACGACCTCGATAAGCTGTTGAACGACCTCCAGATGTGCCACCGGTGTCCATTGGGAGATACACGCATCCATGTTGTTCCGGGCGCGGGCAATCCTCATGCGGAAGTCATGTTCATCGGCGAGGCCCCTGGTAAGAACGAGGACGAGAAGGGCGTTCCCTTCGTGGGGGCAGCAGGCAAGCTTCTCGACGAACAGCTTGCGCGTATTGGTCTTGCGAGGGACGAAATCTATATCGCCAACATTCTCAAATGCCGGCCTCCCCACAACAGGGACCCTCATCCCGAAGAGATTGAGCTGTGTACACCCTGGCTGCGCGAGCAGGTGAAGGCGGTGCATCCTACCGTGCTTGTAACGCTCGGCAATTTTGCCACCAAGTTCATCCTTCAAACCAATACGGGTATCACGAGGCTTCGGGGAACTGTACAGGTCACCGGTCCTTTCCGTGTAATCCCCACTTTTCACCCTGCCGCGGCAATCTATGACCGCTCTAAACTCGGCGCAATCGAGGAGGACTTCGACCTGCTCAAGCTCCTGCTTGATACCGATGCAAAACGTGCCGAAGAACGACTGGAGGAATAATACCCCGATGCTTGAGCTTGTGAGTAACACCACCGAAGAGACAATGCAGATTGGCGAACGTCTGGGCGAGCTTGCCAAGGCAGGAGATTGCATTGTGCTCATGGGAGACTTGGGCGCGGGAAAGACCCAGTTCGCCAAGGGTTTTGCCTGTGGCATGGGGGTCAACGATGACGTTACGAGCCCGACCTTCCCTATCGTGCTCGAGTATATTGGGGAAGAGTTGCCGCTCCTACATTTCGACCTGTATCGCCTCGACGAATACGAAGAACTCGACGACATCGATTTCGACGGCATGCTTGAAAGCGGCGGAGTGAGCCTTGTGGAATGGGGCGACAAGTTCCCCGATGCCATGCCTGATGAACGTCTGGACATTTCAATTCTCATACAGGACGATGAAAGCCGAGTAGTACGAGTCGAAGGCTATGGCGCGCGAGGCGCAGAGTTTGAACACGTGCTCGCGTCTAATAGATAGCCGGTTCTCGGAGAGGCCCGGGAGGTGCGCGGCAAAACGTTGCCGAACCGTGGCGATTACTTCAGGCTAGCATCAGAGAAATCAGGTACGATAACGGAACTATGCCACAGAATGATCCATATAGCGTGTTGGGTGTGAGCCATGGAGCTTCGAAGGAAGAAGTGACCAAGGCTTACCGCAAGCTTGCAAAAAAATACCATCCCGACCTGAATCCGGGTGATGAGCAGGCTGCCAAAAAGATGGCAGAAGTCAATGCGGCATATGACTCTATCATCAATGGAACGCCTTACGGCCCCCGCGCTACCTCAAGTCCGTATGCGCAGCAGGGCCCTTCGAACTCGACAGGCAGCTATGGCAGACAGAGCACAGGCCAGTACCGGGCTGGAACCTACACGTACGACCCCTTCACCGGGCAGTACACCTATCGTGGTCCTGCCGGCCAGCCAGGCGGCCAAGGTCAGTATGCTGACCCCTTTGAGGAAATGTTCCGCAACTGGTATGAGCAGGCGCAGGGGTTTGATTCATCCCAGCAGCGGCAACAGCAACAACAACAGCAACAGCAATGGCGTCAACAGCAGTGGCGGCAGCAGGCATCCGATCGATATCAGGGCGCGCGTGAGCAGGCGTCAGGCTGCATAAAATGGGTCGTGGCATTTCTTGTCATCAACCTCGTCATCAATCTCGTGCTGAACGGTTGCTCGGTGCTGCGGTTTAGCGCTCGTTCTCAGACGGACAACCAGCAGCCGACGACGCAGACTCGGTATTACGAAGAAGCCGAAACCCAGGATGCTGGCATAACCTGCTCTTCAGATGGCGTGACCATCACAGCCGAATATGACGAATCCGGTGGCCAGTCAACTCCTGGCACCGCCGTCGGCGCATGAGTATCGTGGCGTTTGTCTTATGGCTAACCAACGTGCGTTTCCAATAAGGCGAACCCGGCAGACAACCAGGTCGCTTATAGTGCTCTCGCTTCTTGCTGCAGCACTTGTCGGAGGTGCGGCAATACTCTCGCCGCAGGTGTATAGCAGCGAATACGAGGATTTCAATCCATCCAACACCATCAAGCTCATAGCAGGTAACTATACGAGCTCCATAGATTGCGAGGGGGAGCTCGACGCAGCTTCGGGGACCCCTGTCCTAGTCAGTGGCAATGGCGTGGTGGCGGAAGTCTTCGTTGCGAACGAAGATGAAGTCTCGGCAGGGAAGACGCTTCTCCTTATTGAGGATCCCGACAAGAAAAAAGCGGTCGACGATGCGCAAGCGGCTGCCGATGAGGCAGAGAGTGCCAAACAGGACGCACAAGGCGTTTACGACTCGGCAGAGGCCACTCTCACCACGGCAATTGCTGCCCGCGATAAGGCAATCTCCGGAGCGCAATCTCTGCCAACGGGGAATGAGCAAGAAACATCCAATCAAGATCCTGCCCAGCTGGCCCAAGAGGTCACTGATGCCGAAAAGGCGCTTTCCGCTGCGGAGAAAGCGCTGGACGATGCTACTGCTCAGGCGGTTGCTGCACAGGAAAAGCTCACGCAGGCTCAGCAAGACGTGCAGCCTCAGGAAGTCGTATCCCCGGTGGATGGAACCGTTGCAGAGCTTGAAGTTGCAGCTGGCATGACATGCGCCGAAGTGGAAAAGAACGGGCCCGCACTTCGGGTTATTGACCCGAGCACAATGGTAGCGAAGGCCTATGTGCCGGGCGGAAGCCTCCAGTCGGTTTCGCGTGGTAACTTCTGTCAGGTTGATATTGAGGGTGTTGAAGACGGAGAGGGCATGAACGCTACGATTTCCGATGTGTCCTACGAGCCCGTTTCCGCTTCGGAAAGGCCTTTGCGCTATGAAGTGACAATAACGCTCGACTCGCTTCCGGAGGGGGTGAGTGATGGTATGAAAGTCACTGCCCATATTCCCATTCAGGACTACGGAACGGTTTTCTATGTTCCGGAAAGTGCCGTAGGCGAAGATGAGACCGGCTATTATGTGGTAACAGTCGGTGATAGAACCGCCGGAGACAAGGGAACGCTTCGCCATAGAGGTGTAGAAGTTGTCGGCAAATCCGATGACGGCCGGATCGTCATTCGCAGCTCGGTTGTAAAAGAGGGCACGCGTATTCGCACGGACCTCGCATAAAGAGGATTGAACGCCATGAAGTTAAACGGTACAGCACTTGCATTCGATAGCGCGAGCGAAATGCTCGCACTTGCCATTGGAACATTCAAGGATACGGGGTTATCTGTTTGCGCTACGGGAGATGCAGAGGCACCGAGAACTGCAAATCAGGTACTTGTGTCGCGCGCGGAAGACATCCTCGCTGAGGCGGGTATCGAGGCAAGCGATCTGAGTTTTCTCGTCGTCGGCCGCGGTCCCGGATCGTTCACGGGCGTGAGGATTGGCGTTGCTACAGCGAAGGGCATGAGCTGCGGGCTTGGCATACCCGTGTATGGCGTTTCCACTCTTGATGCGGTTGCATGGCATGCCTGGCGTGGTGGCATACGCGGGCGTCTGGGCGTTATAGAAGATGCCATGCGAAAAGAAGTCTATCCTGTTCGCTTTCTGCTCGACGAGACTGGCATCAAGCGTCTCGATATCGATAGCGTCGCAAAGCCCAAGGAAGTCGCTGCCAAATGGCTCGAGCTCGGGGAGCCGCTCACGCTTGTGGGAAATGGCCTGAAGAAGCATGCATCCTGTTTTGAAGACGGCATCTTTACGCTCGCCCCGGAGGAGCTCTGGGCCCCCGATGGAGAGGGCTTGCTCCAGGCGTGCGCGGCTGATGCCGAAGGGGGCTGGCTGGGTAGCGGTGACCCCATGACGCTGCTCCCCGTGTATACACGTCTTTCCGATGCTGAGGAAAACGAACGCAAGCGTCTCGACGAGCAGACCGAGGCAGTTCCTGCGAGCGGCGTTGCCGATGAGAAGTCCTCTGGTGGCTTGTTTCTCCACCCCCTCTCTATCAATGATGTCGCTGGTGTTGTCGCCTTGCAGGAACGCGCGTTGCCGGATGCTGTATGGGACGCTCAAGACCTCGCTGATGAGGTTGGACATGACAACAGAACATGGTGGGTTGCCCGTTTGGATGGGGCAATAGTTGGTTGCGTCGGCGGTAGCATCAAAGGCGATACGCTCGTTATTGAAAGCGCGTGCGTAGAAGAGGAGATGAGGCAGCGTGGCATTGGAACCCGCCTCATCGAACGCGTCGCGGCAGATGGACGTGCTCTCGGCGCAGAGTCTGTGATCTGTCACGTCGGTCCTAGCCAGGCGGATATGATGAGCGTCTGCGCAAAGCTGGGACTCGAGCGCGTCTCCGAAGAGGAAGAGACGGATACAGTGCTGCTGCGCGGGGTGCTCCCTCTCGCTGCGATCAAACATAGTCTGAGCCTGGCAACTCCGGGAGTCAGCTCACGTGAGAACAAGCGGGCGATTCAGGAAGCGAGCGATCCGCTGATTCTCGCTATCGAAAGCTCGTGCGATGAGACAGCGGCGGCCGTCATTGATGGAAACAGGCGTGTGCTCGCCGATGAGATAGCGAGCCAGATAGACTTCCATGCTCGTTTTGGCGGGGTGGTTCCTGAGATTGCAAGCCGAAAACACATAGAGGCCATCGTTCCCACGGTTATGGACACGATGGCTCGTGCCCATGTAAACTTCTCTGATCTCTCCGCCATCGCAGTGACCCAAGGGCCTGGCCTTGTGGGCGCGCTTGTTGTGGGCGTGGCCTTTGCTAAGGGGCTCGCCTTTGCCACTGGATTGCCGCTCGTCTGCGTCAACCACCTAGAAGGGCATCTCTACGCCAATCGCTTTATCGACCCTACCATCGAGCCACCCTTCGTAGCACTGCTTGTGAGCGGGGGCAACACCATGCTCGTCCACGTAAAGAACTGGGGCAACTACGAAGTGCTCGGTTCGACGCTGGACGACGCAGTGGGCGAGGCGTTTGACAAAGTCGCCAAGGCGCTTGGCTTGGGCTATCCCGGCGGTCCGATTCTGAGCCGGTACGCGAAAGAGGGTAACCCTCGGGCAATTCGCTTCCCGCGTGCCATGCTCCACAGCGGGGATTTCTCGTTCTCGCTCTCTGGGCTCAAGACGGCGGTTATCACCTACATCAATGAGCAGAACCGCAAGGGGATTCCGGTCAACATTCCTGACCTTGCTGCTAGCTTCACGGCAGCGGTCGTAGACGTTCAGGTGGCAAAGGCGCTGGAAGCCTGCAAGAAGACGGGCACATCCTTGCTCGCCGTGGGAGGCGGAGTTGCTGCCAATCCGGACTTGCGGCAGGCCCTTGTGAACAAGCTAGGGCGCAAGGGCATTCGCGTGATTGTCCCTGACCTTCGGGCTTGCACTGATAACGCTGCTATGATCGGGTCAGTCGCCCTGGATCTTTACAATGAGGGCGTTTTCGGCTCGCTCGATGCAGACCCGATTGCCCGCATGCCTCTCCGGCACGAGTGAAAGCTCATCGGGTAACGTTACTAAAATATAAATAATAAAATCTAAGTCAATCTATATCAGATAATATCGTTACAGCTTGTTGACGAAACTTACCATGCTCAGAGCTAGACGGTAGTATGTCCACTGTTCGTATGGAAGAGATGCGGCAGTGTAAGCTGCATCCCCATCAAGAAAAAAGGAGGCTTTCGATGAATCTGAAGCCACTGGGCGACCGAGTCATCATCAAGCAGGACGAAGCTGAAGAGAAGACCGCTTCTGGTCTGATCCTTACGAGCGGAGATAAAGAAAAGCCGCAGCGCGGCACTGTTCTCGCAGTGGGCGAGGGCAAATATGCAGACAACGGAACGCTCATTCCCGTGCCGGTAGCCGTTGGCGATCATGTCATCTATGGCAAGTACAGCGGCCAGGTTGTGAAAGACGGCGGCGAGGAGTACGTGTTTCTCCGCTCTGAAGATATCTACGCGGTTATCACGGAATAATCTGAAAGGATTGATAGAGAATGACGGCAAAGAACATCTACTTTGACTCAGATGCTCGTGGCGCCCTCGCTAATGGCGCACGCAAGCTTGCTGACGCTGTCAAAGTCACGCTTGGCCCTAAGGGTCGCTATGTTGCATGCGAGCGCTCCTATGGCGCTCCGCTCATCACCAACGACGGCGTTACCGTTGCCAAGGAGATCGAGCTCGAGGACAAGGTCGAAAACATGGGCGCGCAGCTCATCCGCGAGGCCGCTGTCAAGACCAACGATGTCGCTGGCGATGGCACCACTACTGCAACTTTGCTCGCAGATGTGATGATTCGCGAAGGCCTCAAGAACGTTGCCGCTGGTGCAAACCCGCTCGCTATCCGCACTGGCATGAACAAGGGTGTTGCAGCTCTCGTTGACCGCATCAAGGAGAACTCCATCGAGGTCGATACCTTCGAGCAGATTGCCAACGTCGGCACCATCTCTTCTGGCGATAAGACCATCGGCGATCAGATTGCTGCTGCAATGGAGAAAGTTGGCAAGGACGGCGTCATCACTGTCGAGGATTCCAACACCTTCGGCATCGACATCGATGTTGTCGAGGGCATGCAGTTCGACAAGGGCTACCTGTCCCCCTACATGGCAACCAACGAGGACCGTACGGTTGCCGAGCTCAACAACCCCTATGTCCTCATCACTGACCAGAAGATCAGCTCCATCCAGGACATTCTCGACCTTCTCAATGCTGTTATGCAGGCCAACAAGCCGCTCCTGATCATCGCTGAGGATGTCGAGGGCGAGGCTCTGGCAACACTCGTGCTCAACAAGATTCGTGGCACGCTCAATGTCGTTGCGGTCAAGGCTCCTGGTTTCGGCGATCGTCGCAAGCGCATGCTGGAGGATATCGCAATCCTCACCGGCGGCCAGCCCATCATGGAAGAGCTCGGCCTTTCGCTCTCCGATGCCTCGCTCGAGATGTGCGGCACCGCTAAGAGCATCAAGGTCACTAAGGACAACACCACGATTGTTGATGGCGGCGGCGACACGCAGGAAATCAAGGACCGCATTGCCACCATTAACTCCCAGATTGAAGAGACCACATCTGACTTCGACCGCGAGAAGCTTCAGGAGCGCAAGGCGAAGCTCTCCGGTGGCGTTGCCGTGATTAAGGTTGGCGCCGCAACTGAGGCAGAGCTCAAGGAGACCAAGTCCCGCATTGATGACGCGCTCCAGGCAACGCATGCTGCCGTTGAAGAGGGCATTGTCGCTGGCGGTGGCTCCGCCCTCATCGACGCTGCACCGGCACTCGATGGCGTCGAAGTTGTTGACGCGGATGAGAAGGTCGGCGTGGACATCATCCGCAAGGCCTGCGAGGCTCCCATGCGCGCCATCGCGGAGAATTCCGGTTTTGAGGGCTCTGTCGTTGTCGACAAGATTAAGCACTCCGAGGCGGGTGTTGGCTTGAATGCTGCAACGGGCGAGTATGGCGATATGCTTGAAATGGGCGTCATCGACCCGGTCAAGGTCGTACGTTCCGCTCTTCAGAACGCCAACTCCGTCGCAACGATGCTCCTCATCACTGATGCGACTATCTCCGACGTTCCCGAGGAGGCTGCCAAGGCAGCAGCCGCACAGGCAGCAGCTGCAGCGGCACAGGGCGGCATGTACTAGGCCAGTAAAGCATAGTCGCTGCTTGCATACAGGGAGTATGCGAGAGTAGTGATACAGGCGAGCGGGCACGATGTTCAAGGACATCATGCCCGTTCCGTGTCGTTGGCGGAGAATTATGAAATTGCCAAAAATTCCCTCTTTACGAGCGGGACTTTTTCCTATAGTATTCTTCTCGCTGCTTGCACGGGGTGTTAGCTCAGCTGGTTAGAGCGCCGGCCTGTCACGCCGGAGGTCGTGGGTTCGAGCCCCATACATCCCGCCATCGGAATCAAAGCCCACCGAGCTATATGTTCGGTGGGCTTTTTTCATTTTGTCCAAACCTAGCATTTCAACCGAGATATGCCACCATTAAGGTACTTGCTGTTTGAAAGGAAGCTGTGCGATGCAGTTTGCGAATATGGATGATGTGCGTTCGTTCTTCGCCGGCGATGAATTCGCGACGAAGTGCCTCGGGGCGCATATCGATGGCTACGACCCTGAGACCCGCACGGCGACGGTCTCGATGCATATTGATGACCGGCATCATAATGCCCAGGGCTTTGTCATGGGAGGCGTCCTGTTCTCTCTTGCGGACTTCGCGCTTGCGGTAAGCAGCAACATCGATCAGAAGCCGTCCGCTTCCACCAACCATGCGATTCAATTTATGAGTCGAGTTCATGGTGATGTGCTGGTTGCTGTCGCTCATCCCGATAAAGAGGGGCGCACACTCGGCTTTTACACGGTCGATCTTTTCGACGGAGAAAAACGCCATGTCGCCCGCATGACGGCGACATGTATGCACGGGGCAAGCTGAGCAGCCGTTCACCAAAACGTCTTCTCTTAATTCCGCTCTGAACTGGTGTTTTATTGTATCCCAGTCTCGTGCGGATGAATAGTTTGTGCTTCGTCACGTGCTTTTGACGACGAGGTCTGGGGTGAGCGGACAACACCAGCAGGGCAGGCCGCACGAGGATAGTATGAAAGAAGGAATGTGCCTTGAGCATGATAACAAAACGATCGAAGATAATGCTTGCGGTAATGTTCCTGGGCGCTTTCGTTACGGGTCTCAATCAGACGGTTGTTGCTCCTGCGCTGCCAACTATCATGGTGGAGATGGATATCGACGCCGCTACTGGCCAGTGGCTCACCACAGGCTTTACGCTTGTCAATGCCGTTATGATTCCAATTACCGCCTATCTCATCGAACGGTTCTCCACTCGTCAGCTTTTTCTTTCCTCTATGATTTGTTTTTCGCTGGGCAGCGTGCTCTGCACTGTTGGACCTGTATTCTCCGTTCTGCTTGTGGGGCGCGTTTTCCAGGCTGTCGGTGCAGGCGTCCTCATG
>CADBRF010000031.1 GCA_902796975.1 uncultured Coriobacteriaceae bacterium | reverse complement strand
GACCCGCGAGAAGTACGGCCCGATGAGCGTCTACTGCGACGGCCTCATGGGTGGCTCGACCGACTACATCGGCCAGTTCATGCCCGGTGGCGCGCTCGCCATCTGGGGCGTCGACTCCTATGAGCCGCACGACCTCGCCGACACCTACCAGTTCGGCCGCCCCCTCACCATGGACGCAGCTACCTTCGACGGCGGCACCGAGGCCATGACGCTCTTCGACGCCAAGGCAATCGTCCTGTGGGGCTTCGACTGCTACCTGAACTATCCTGAGTACGTCTACTACTTCAACCTGGCCCGTAGCAAGGGTGTTCCGATCATCTACATCGACCCCCGTTACACCTGGACTGCTCATCTCGCCGATCAGTGGATCCCCATCCGTCCGGCAACCGACGACGCGATGCTCGAGGCCATGGCCTACGTCATCCTCACCGAGGGCCTGGAGAACAAGGAGTTCATCGAGAAGAACGTCGTGACCGAGGACTTCGAACGCTGGAAGAAGATCATCCTCGGCGACTTCGATGGGCATCCCCACACCCCGGAATGGGCAGAGAAGATCTGCGGCGTCCCGGCAGAGACCATCACGGCTCTGGCTCGCCTCTGCGCAGACGGCCCTGTCTACATGCGCATGGTCTGGGCAGCTACCCGCCGTCTGGGCGGCGAGGACCCGGCTCGTATCGATAACTATCTCCGCATCCTCACCGGCAACCTTGGCCGCAACGGTTGCATCGGCACCGGCATGGACTTCGGCGTCAAGCCGCATTTCCCCACTCCTCCGATGAACTTCTTCGGCGAGCACTTCGACAAGATCGAAGAGCATTGCGTCATCGAGGGCGAGGACTGGTTCCGCGGCATCCTCAACTGGCCGCGCTACGAGGCCGGCGAGATTTCTCTCTCTGAGTACAAGCAGATCGTGGGCTGCCCCGAGAACGAGACGGCGCCGAACATCAAGATGATCTGGCAGAACGTAAATCCTCGTAACATGATCCCCAACTACTACGATTCGAACGCCCGCCTCAAGGCCGTCAAGATGACCCCGTTCGTCGCCTATGGCGCCTACACCTGGGCCACGACGATGACCTGGTACTCCGACCTCGTTCTCCCGCTCGTCCACCAGTTCTTCGAGGGCGGCGGCGGCGATAACTTCGTCCTCCAGGGCTACTCCTTCAACACCGCCTTCTCCCCCGCCGCTGGCAACTATTTCATCGGCACGGGCAAGGTCGTGGAAGGCCCCGGCGAAACCCGCAGCAGGCTGTGGATCTTCAAGGAAGTCGCCGAGCGCATGGCCATCCCCGGCGATCCCGACGGCGCGCATGTCATCGACTACCTCTATCCCGACCTCAAGGGCGTCAAGTGGGAAGACATGTGGGACATCATCGAGGAGAAGACAGCCGAGAACTTCGAGACCTGGCGCCATATGCCAGAAATCGAACCGCTTGATCCACCCACCTGGGAAGAGTTCAAGAAGGAACCCTACTTCATCAGGCCTATCGAGGATGACTACTGGGTCTGCCTGCGCGATGAGTGCGAGGGCAAGAAGCCGTTCCAGACTCCTTCTGGAAAGATCGAGATTGTCTCCCACTTCATCGAAGACCACGATTACCACACCATGGCCTACGAGACCAAGTGCCTGGGCAAGGGCTTCATGGAGCCCATCGGCCGTTACCATCAGACCGAGGTCCATCCGCTGAGCCCGCTCGTCAACACCTACCCGCTCTACCTGCTGACCCCGCACGCCTTCTACCGCCAGCACTTCTGCCAGGACGAGAACCCCTGGTTCCGCGACGAGTACCGCATGTCCGTGTGGATCTCCGCCGCCGACGCGGCAAAGCGCGGTATCAAGGATGGCGACCTCGTTCTTGCCCACAACAACGTGGGCCAGTGCCTGGTTCCCGCCTATGTCACGAGCCGTCTGCTGCCTGGCGTCTCCTGCATGATCTTCGGCCGTAACTACGACCCGAGCAACATCAAGACCGACATTATGCCCGAGGGCATCGACCGCGCCGGTTCCGCCAACTTCCTCATCCCCGAGGAAGAGTACAACCATCGTCGCGGCATCCTCCTCTGCTTCGGCATGATGGATATCACCAGCGCCGAGGGCAAGGGCATCAACATTCAGACGGAAGGGGTAGAGTAATGACTCAGTACGGTTTCTATTTCGATCAGAGCCGCTGCTATAACTGCCATGCATGCGTAGTTGCCTGCCGCGACTGGAACGATATTCAGCCTGGTCCCGTCAAGTGGTGCCGCATGATGCAGTGGGAGAAGGGCACCTTCCCCACCATGCGCATGAACACCCTGTTCGCCACCTGCTATCACTGCGAGAACCCGGTATGCGTCGAGGCCTGCAACCACCACGCCCTCTTCAAGGAGGACAAGTACGGTGCTGTCCTGCTCGACACCGACCTCTGCGAAGGCGACCGCAACTGCTGGAAGGCCTGCCCCTATGGCGCGCCCCAGTACGAGGATGACGCACCTGGCACCCCGATGAGCAAGTGTGATATGTGCTACGACCGCCTCGAAAACGGCGAGCAGCCCATCTGCGTTATGAGCTGCCCGGGTCGTGCTCTCGACTTTGGCCCGCTCGAGGAACTCGAAGCCAAGTACGGCAAGCTCAAGGCCCTGCCCGACATGCCCGACGGCGAGCTCGTCAAGCCTGCTGTGGTCTTCACCCCGGTCAACCCCCGCAAGGAGGTCGTGCCCTACGACACCGAAAAGGCCATGGAGCTGCTCCGCGACCGTGGTCCGGACCTGGCCCCTGCCTTCGATTACGAGGATGTTGAGAGCGCCGAAGAGCGCATCGGCTACAAGGAGCTTGTCCTCAAGAGCGCAAGCGTTGAAGACGCACTCGCCCGTTCTAAGAACGAAGAGGGCTAAGCCTCGCGTCAAACCGCTCGAAGCGTGGAGGGCTTATGATGTCATCCGCGTCTGATCGCGGCATTTGATTCTATCTGTGCCGGTAGGTGGGTAAGCCTGCCGGCACAGAAATACCGTGCTCAACCAGCGCGAATACAGATGTCAAACACGCATGTTCGCTGTAAACGAAGGGATTTGCCATGGCCGAACAGAATCAGATTTCACAGAAACTGCTTGATATGCTCCACATCATCGGGCGCGCTTTCGAGCACGAAGCCGACGATACCTTCCTCGAGCATATACGTGCCTACGTGGCAGATCCCGTCACGGGCCTTACGCCCGAGGCGCAGAAATATGCAGATCACGGCGCCAAGAAGCTCGCTTCTGTGCTCGCCGATTACGATAAGGCGGACGACCAGAAACTCTGGCGCGACTACCTGGACGCTTCCTATGCGGAGCTCTTCCTCGGCGTGGGACAGGAGGCATACGAGCCTGTTGAATCCTACTACAAGAGTGCAGAGAAGGTTCTTTTCGCCAAGCAGTTCTTCGAGGTGAAGGAGACTATGGACCTCTGGGACTACATGGTCCCGAGTGATATGGAAGAGCCGGCAGACCACATCGCTGGCGAGTGGCTCTTCTACGTCTACCTGCTCCAGCGTTCGATGAACCCGGCAGACGAGAGGGCAGAGCTTTGCGCCAAAGCAGCCTCCATGTTCAAGCAGAAGCACTTGGACACCTGGGTCAACGAGGCCTGCAAAGACCTCATCGACAAGGACGACATGGGCTTCTATACCGGTATCTGCAATCTCACACGCGCCGCAATGGCAGAGCTTGCCTAAGCCGTCGGAGCAATTCGCAGAAATAGCACGGCTAACACGAACAAAGGCGGAAACCATCTCAGGTTTTCCGCCTTTTCTTTTTCGTGCGAATCTTTTGACAGCCAACCGAGCCGACTACTTTCCCTCAGTCTCGCTCTTCTTAGCTGCCTCTGTTTCTGCAGCCTCGCGTTCCTTGCGCTCGCGCTCTGCCGCCTCTCGCATCTCGCGGCCCCTGCGTCGCGCTTCGGCAAGGCCTCTCACATTCTTCGCCATGCCTTATCACCTCCCTGCGGATGTTTCCCATGCATATGAGTATCCGCTTCACACGTCGCTGCTGTTGTTGCGATTCCAACAGGACGGCAAGTTATCGACTTCTCTCAACTAGTGCCTAACCTTCCGCATAGGCGTACTCGTCCTCGTGGGCGAGGTTGTCGAACCGGGTGCAATCGTCCTGGAAGGCGAGGTGGACGGTGCCGATGGGGCCATTGCGGTGCTTTGCCACGATGACATCCGCGGTGCCCAGCGGCGGACGGTCGTCTTCGGAGGCCTCGCGCTCGTCCTTGGAGCGGTCCAGGAACATGACGATATCAGCGTCCTGCTCGATAGCACCCGATTCGCGGAGGTCGGAGAGAACGGGCCGTTTGCCCTGGCGGCTCTCGACGGCACGGGAGAGCTGGGAGAGGGCGATAATGGGCATGTCCATCTCCTTGGCGAGAATTTTGAGGCCACGTGAAATCTCCGCGATTTCAACCTGACGGCTCTCGGTGCGGTTGTTCTGCGGCTGCATGAGCTGCAGATAGTCGATGAGGATGAGGCCCTTTTCCGGCGGCGTCTGCCTGAGCTGACGGCGGGCCTTCGCACGCACTTCCAAGATGGAAGCGGCGGGCGTGTCGTCAATCCAGAACTTGAGATCGTAGAGACGCGTAGACGTCTTGGCGAGGTTGCTCCAGTCCTGAGCGTTAAGGCGTCCTTCCTGCAGCTTCTTGGAGTTGATGCGGGTCTCGGTGGAGAGCACGCGCTGGATGAGCTGGGAAGCCGACATTTCCAGGGAAAAGAAGGCAACTTCGGTGCCAAGCTGCGCGGCTCGGCTCGCAATGTTCAGGGCAAGCGCCGTCTTGCCCACAGAGGGGCGGGCGGCGAGAATCACGAGGTCTCCGCCGCGAAGGCCGCCAAGCAGGTCGTCCAGGTCATTGAAGCCTGTGCGAACTCCGCGGAATTTATCCTTGAGCTTGGAGAGTTCCTGCAACTCGTTGAAAGTCTCTGTGACGAGCTCCGAAACCGGCTTGAAGTTGGTCTCCACGCGCTTGTTGGTAACGTCGAAGAGAAGCTTCTCCGACTCCTCCACCACTTCGTCCAGATCGTCGGGGGCATCGTAGCCCAAGGCTGTGATGCGAGTGCCAGCGCCGATGAGCTCGCGCAGAAGCGACTCGCGTTTGACGATATCCGCATGGTTTGACCAGTTGGCGAGGGCATAGGAATAATTGCCGAGCTCCAGGATGTAGGCCTTGCCACCAATCGCCTCGAGCTCGCCCCGGGTCTTGAGACGGTCTGCCAGAGAGAGCTGGTCGATGGGCGTGCCACGGTTGTAAAGATCGAGCATCGCCTCGATTATCTTGCGGTGAGCAGGCCGGTAGAACTCCTGGGGAGAGAGCTTGGTGAGCACTTCCTCGGTAACTGCTGAGTCGAGCATCATCGCAGCGAGCACGGCACGCTCGGCATCGATGTTCTGGGGCATGATGCGCTCGAGCGG
>CADBRF010000030.1 GCA_902796975.1 uncultured Coriobacteriaceae bacterium | reverse complement strand
TTCTCTTTAGCCCGCCCTCAAACCTAGATGAAGAAAGCGAGTGTATCAATAATAAATGTCGGTATGAGAATAGCTGCCGACCATCCCATGTACCCGAAGAAGCTCGGCATCTTCACCTGAGCGCTCTCGGCGATGTTCTTGACCATGAAATTGGGAGCGTTGCCGATGTAGGTATTGGCACCCATGAAAACAGCGCCAGCGGAGATGGCGAGAAGCATCTCGGGAGCCACCGCGCCAACTGTGGAGGCGACGGTGTTCGCACCCGTTGCGCCGAGTGCGCCAGCAGTGGTGAGAAAGACCACGTAGGTCGGCGAGTTGTCCAGGAAGGACGAGAGAACGCCCGTCGCCCAGAAGAACTCAAGCGGCGTGTCGATGCCGAGGCTTGCGCCATGGGCACGAAGGAGAGCGAGAGCCGGAATCATCGTGATGAAGATGCCGATGAAGAGCTTGGCCACCTCAGTGATAGGCGCCCACTCGAAGTTGTTGTCTTCGCGAAGCTGCTTGGGCGTCGTCTTGAGCGAAAGCGTCATCGCGATGAGGATGAGCGCAATCTGCACGATGTACTCAACGCCCACATGAACACCGCCGATGGAGAAGCCATAGGTGATACCCGTCGCCGGGTTGATGAACACATCCATCTGGGGAATCGAGCCGTTGAGGATAACAGCGACGATGATGATGGCGAGATAGATGAAGTTATGCGCGCCTTCGATGTGAATCGGCGTCTTCTCATCAGCACTGTCCATCAAGGCGAGGGCTTCTCTGCCCTCCTTGCCTTCCTTTTTGATGAAGTGGCGGTCAATGAGAGCGAACACCGTGAGCAGGACCACAGAGTTAAAAAGCAAAATGGGCCAGATATGCTGGAGCGTCCAGAAGAAGGGGATACCGCGCAGGTAGCCGAGGAACAGTGGCGGGTCGCCCAGAGGGGTCAGGCAGCCGCCCATGTTCGCAACGAGGAAGATGAAGAAGACAACCACGTGTTCCTTATGGCGGCGCCAGTGGTTTGCACGAAGCACAGGGCGAATGAGGAGCATAGCGGCACCTGTCGTGCCTACCCAGCTCGCGATGACCGTGCCGAGCGCGAGCATGATGACGTTGTTCTTCGTGGTGCCGACAATCGTACCCTTGATGTGGATACCACCTGCAACGACGAAGAGGCCAAGCAGGAGAACGATGAAGGGGATGTAGTCTCCGACGATTGTCTCCGAAAGCTGCTCGCCCGTTATCTCGAATCCATAGACCGCAATGAACGGGATGAGGAAGACAGCTGACCAGAATACGGCAACGTGCAATTCGTGTTTCTCCCACCATTCGGCACGAACCAGCGGGAAAACCGCAATTGAGAGCAACATGCCAACAAATGGGATGATGCTCCACAAGGGTAATGTCTGCCCGATATCCATGATGAACTCCCCCCGACGATGCCCCAGTTCAAGCTCGCGCACATCTGCTCTACGCACGCGTCGTTAGTAGGGCGTATTGTTTTATACTAACGGCTTGAACTTACACGTGCCACATTTGTGTAACGTATTTTTCGTATTCTTAATATTTTTACCCTATCAGAGGATGGTTTTGGCAAAGATAGAGCTCATAGACACGGGCAGGCAGTTCGACGCGGGGGCGCTCGCCGAACTGAGAAGCTGCATAGGGCATACGCTTGTCTCGACAGAAGCGTACATGCCCCTCGGCCCTGACAGCATCTATAAGCGGGTCCGCCTCGATTTTGGTACGTTTCAGCTAGACCTGGTCAACCAGCACGAGACGCTCGTCATCGGCCCTGAGGCAAGCGATGAGGAGGTCTCCATCCTTTCGGTCTGCAAATCAGATGCTGAGATCTGGCATCCGACGTCGCGTTCGCTCACGTTACAGATGCCCCAATTTCATATCACCGATGTGCTCGTTGTGGTGGATACCATGCTGCTGACCCGTGGTTCCCTGCAGCTGAACAGACTCAGGCTGGTCCAGGCAGTCTGCTTTGAGAATTCCGATGGTGAACTTCTAGCGTTCGACCGCGACAGATGGTCGGATGAATATCTCACCATGAGAAAGGGGTCGCGCATCAGCTCCGTGACGCGCGACCACCGTGGGGACTGGGTGGCTGAGCCACCCTATTCTTATAGGTTTGAGCGGCAGGTCCAGCGCCTTTCACTCAACCACTGAAGGCTCTCTCGCTCGAGATAACCTACTTGGTGCCAAAGATGCGATCGCCCGCATCGCCCAAGCCGGGAACGATGTAGGCGTCTTCGTTGAGACGTTCGTCAAGTGCTGCAACGTAGATATCAACGTCCGGGTGCGCCGCCTGCACACGCTTCACGCCTTCAGGAGCTGCGACGAGGTTCATGAGGCGAATATCGCTGCAGCCGCGCTTCTTGAGCGCATCGATGGCGTCTACCGCTGAGCCACCTGTCGCAAGCATTGGATCCACGACGATAATTGTGGATTCGGCAACGTGCTCTGGCATCTTGTAGTAGTACTCGATGGGTTCGCGCGTCACTT
This sequence comes from uncultured Coriobacteriaceae bacterium, assembly GCA_902796975.1. Lineage (GTDB taxonomy): Bacteria > Actinomycetota > Coriobacteriia > Coriobacteriales > QAMH01 > CADBRF01. The sequence continues at coordinate 378 of CADBRF010000030.1, read as the reverse complement.
CATCGCGATACATGCCGATGTGGCCGACATGCGCGAATGGAATAAGAGTCTGCAGACCATCGACCATGCCAAGACCAGCGCGCAAAATGGGCACAATAGTGTAATTCTGGCTCTTGAGCACAGGGAACTGACCGGTGCAGATGGGAGTCTCCACCTCGACCATCTTGGTGGGCATGTCGCGTGTCACCTCATAGCCCATAAGCATGGCAATTTCGCGAAGCAGTTCGCGGAATTCCTGAGAAGACGTCGTCTTGTCGCGCATATGGGTGAGCTTGTGGGCGATGAGCGGGTGGTTGAGAACATGCAGGGTGCTCATAGGTATTCCAATCCTCTCCAATAGGCATGGGTGCTGCACAGATTATAGTCTGCTTGACCAGT
>CADBRF010000029.1 GCA_902796975.1 uncultured Coriobacteriaceae bacterium | reverse complement strand
TGCACGTAGACGGCGCGGCGTCCGCGGCTTGCCAGGGCGGAGAAGTCGCCCAGCGCCTCAGCGTCCTCGACGCCGCCGAGCGTGTAGCTGCGGTGGGGCACCTTGATATCGTAGGGCTCGGCGCTGCTCACGATGAGGAAGACGCCCGTGTTGGGGCCGCCCTTGTGGAGCTGACCGGTGGAGTGTAGGTAGCGGGGGCCGATCTCCAAGCAGGAGCAGGTGTGAAGCCGGTCTGCAACGCGATGGCGGATGCGCTCGAGCGTCTCGCGGCGGCCGATGCCACGGAAGGGGAGGAAGGCATTGAAGCTGAAGTAGTCCCCCTCCCGGATGGACTGGAAGAGAGCGCGCAGGGCGAGATCGACGTTCATATCCTCGGTGGAGCCCATGCGCAGCAGGAGCTCCGAACTCACGGAGACGCGGTCAGCGAATTCGCAATCCTTGAGTTCCCATTCCTTGTAGGCTGGCCTGCCCATGCGGTCCTCGGGGATGGCAAAGGCGGAACGCGTGTTCTTGAGCAGCTGCTTTGCGGCGACTTTTGTGCTTTCCACATCGGGCTGGTCGAAGGGATTGACCTGCATGAGCCAGCCGCAGAAAGCAATGGCATACTCCCAGATCATGAAATAGCCCGCCATGTCGGAGCTGTCCATGATATCCATGCGGAAAACTGGGATATCGGGGTGTACGCATGCCTTGGCGTGCTCGAAGGCCTCGTCGTTGTTCATGTTGCAGAGCACGACGCAGCGGTCGGTATGAGGGTCGGCGAGGATGCCTGGGTCAATTTCCACATTGGGGAGAATGCCCACGCCGTGCTTGCCGAGGGATTCCGCCACGAGCTGCTCAACCCAAAGGCCGAAGACCTGACGACTCGGAGGCGTGATGAGGGAAAACTTATCGCGCCCAGCTGCCCAGTTGTCGTAGAGGAAGGAGGCGAGCTGAACCGCCGGGTTGCTGGGGCTGTCGGTGCCGCAGGCCACCTCGATGGGCGTGACGTCTACCAGCGCCTGCTCGATATCGACGCCCACGCATGCCATGGGGAGAAGCCCGAAGGTGGAGAGGGCGGAGTAACGGCCGCCGACATCAGGGACGCCTGGAACCACGACGCGCCAGTCGTTCTCTCGTGCGACCTTTTCCAGTTCAGTGCCGGGGTCAGTGATGGCAATGAAGCGTGAGCCAGCGCTCTCCTTGCTCATGTGCGCGCACACGTATTTCCAAGCGACATGGGAGAGAACGGTGGGCTCGAGCGTGGTGCCCGACTTGCTCGCGACAATGTAGAGCGTGTGGGCAGGATCCGAACTGCCAAGAATGTGGTTCACATAGACAGGCGAGAGGGAGTCCATAGTGCGGAAGGGCACCTCGTCCGGAAGTTCAAGGCTCCGGAGCTTGGTGATGGTCTGCGCCGCTTGAGCTGAACCGCCCTGGCCGATGAGAACGACCGCATCGAGGTGCTCGCCACGTGCCTGCTCGGCGATGATGGCGATTTCGGACGGGTCAATGGGAGGGTTGCTTGCCAACGTGGCCCAGCCGAGCCTTGTCGCGGCAATTTTGGAAATTTCAGGGTCGAAATCAAATACCGATGCATCCTTCGCACGGATACGCGAGGGGACATTGCTTTCGAGAAGTCTCGCCGCTGCCGGGGAATTCCCGAGCTCGGCGTGATCGATAAAGGGCATTGTTGCTCCGATCTTGCCAAACGAAACGCAAGCGGTTATGCGTGTTCGCAGAGCGCACCTCCTGGCGCGGCGCGCAGATGACAATCTCTTCTAATACGTTAACCAATCGTCACAGTATACCCCATGCACGATTTGGATGCGCATGATATAATAATACTTCCACGTGTGTCTTCAGGAGGAATTGACTTGGAAGAACAGATTAGCAAGCAAGTTGAAGCTGTTAACGCAATCCACAAAATGCTCGTTGATTATACCGGCAAACGCCTCCGCGTAAAAGCAAATCTTGGCAGGTCTAAGATTATTGAGCGCGAGGGTGTTCTCACGCAGGCTCATAATTCCCTGTTCATCGTGGAAGTTACTGAGAAGCGTGGCCGCAAGGCTCGTCAGTCCTACCAGTATGTTGACGTTCTCACTGGCACCGTCGAGCTGACCAATCCAGAGAACGAAGAGCCGCTGTTCCCGCAGCTCGCAGAACTCACCTTTTAGCAAACCATGGCGTGCGTCTTCCCAGATAGCCTGGTGCTCGAGGCGCCCGCAAAGGTCAACCTGTGTCTTGCCGTGCAGTGGCCCCCTCAAGACGGCTATCACGCGCTCGACTCCGTTTTCGCAACACTTGATCTCCATGACACGCTCACGTTTTCGTGGGGCGCGCCGGAGGATTTTGCCCAAAATGGTGTACCCCAGGCGCAGACCAAGCTGGGCACGACTGTCCGTCTCGATTGCGGCAGTTTGCAGCTGGCAGTTGAGAAGAATCTCATCTTTCGCGCCATAGACGCGGCTGAGCAGGCGTGTTCTCTTGCTGCTGCCCCTCAGGGCGGCGCTCTCTCGATTGCTGTCGAAAAACATATTCCTGCAGGTGGTGGGCTCGGCGGCGGGTCATCGGATGCTGCGTGCGCTCTCAAGGCTTTTGCGCAGGTGAATGACCTCGATACCCTGGATGAACGCTTGCTTTCGGTGGCGCAGCAGCTTGGCGCAGATGTCGCCTTCTTTCTCTATGGGGGAACTGCTCTCATGAATGGCCGCGGGGACACGCTCGCGCGCCGTCTTCCCACCTTTCCGCTTCCGCTCGTCCTTATGGGAGATGACCAGGGGAATTCCACGGCGGCCGTGTATGCGCTGTTCGACGAGGAACACCCTGAGGCTCCCGATGCCTATGCCCTGACGGAGGCTATCGAGGATGAGACGTGCCCCAGAGAGCGCCTTGCGCACCTTTGCCAGAACAATCTCGGTCCTGCTGCTTGCCAGCTCGGGCCGCGCCTTTCGAGCCGGCTTGAACGTGCTCAGGCGGATGCCGATGTGCTCAATGCCCTCGTCACGGGGAGCGGCTCCACAAGCTATGCCATTTGCGCGGACGAGAGCAAGGCAGCCCGGTTTGCCCAGCGCATCGCCTCTCAATGCGCCTGGACCTGTGTCGCCCGCTGCACGGAAGCCTAACTCGCTACATTTGCCCGCTGTTTGTTGCGAATAAGCAGCGGGTTCCTACATCCCTTGCTGACATTTGCTCCCGAGCGCTGCCTGCTAGATACGTCCGTTGCATGGAAATGCTGTTGTGCGAGAGGCGTTCCTTGTCTAAAATCGATAACTGTTCGCGCACTGGGGCATCGTCCAATGGCAGGACAGCGGTTTTTGGTACCGCGAATGAGGGTTCGATTCCTTCTGCCCCAGCCACATATCTGCAGGAAGTGAAACTTTGGAAGCACAAGCTCTGATTCTCGCAGCTGGCATGGGCACGCGAATGAAATCCCAAAAACCTAAAGTCGCTCATGAGATGCTGGGCAAGCCGCTCGTACGCTGGGTCGTCGACGCCTCTGTCTCAGCTGGCTGTACGCAAGTCCACGTCGTTGTCGGCCATGGCCGAGAGCAAGTGGAACCACTTCTCGATGACTGTGTCATCTCCTATCAGAACGAGATGCTCGGCACGGGGCATACCATTATGTGCGCGGCGGATAGCTTTGGCGATTTCGCTGGCACCATAGTCGTGCTCTGCGGTGACACCCCTCTTATCAGGGCAGAAACTATCCGTGCCCTCATCGATACGCACGAGGCTGCCGGCAATGCGGCCACGGTGCTCACTATGAAACCAGACGACCCGACGGGCTACGGCAGAATTCTCCGCACGCCCGAGGGAAATGTATGCGGCATCGTGGAGGAGAAGGATTGCACGGAAGAGCAGCGCGCCCTTCGCGAATGCAACTCCGGCATGTACTGCTTTGATGCCCGTGCTCTTCTGGACAATATCAACAAGCTCAGTCGCGACAATGCGCAGGGCGAGTACTATCTCACCGATATGCTCGCCATCCTCGATGACGCCGGGTGCAAAGTGGGCAGTATGGTCGTCGAAGACGATGACGAGTGTCTCGGCGTGAATTCACGCAGGCAGCTTGCTCAGGCAACGAAGGTCGCACAGGCGCGCATCAATGGGGCCCTCATGGATTCGGGCGTCACCATGCTCGATCCGGACACGGTTTGGATTGGGCCTGAATGCAGCGTCGAGCGAGACTGCACAGTGTTCCCGCTGACCATCCTCATGGGCAAGACGCATGTGGCACAAGGCTGCACGCTCGGGCCAAACACCAGGCTCACCAACGTAGAGGTCGGGCCGGGAAGCGTGCTCGATGAAACTGTTGCCACAGATGCGAAGATTGGCGCGGACGTTGTGTGCGGGCCTCGCGTAACGCTTGAGCCGGGCGCAGTCATCCCCGATGGCGCTGTGGTCAAGGCTTAATTGTGCGCAGGCGGGCAATGCGGAAGTTCGGGTTTTGTTGTTGTGGGTATTTGAAAGTTTGAGTTGTGCGTGATGTGAGAATAGGCGCATGAACAGCTGTAATGAATGATACAGTGTAACGAGTGGAAAATCGTTCGAAGCGATGGCGGACAACAGAAAGGCGCATGAGTTATGAAGCGAGTCAGCAAGCCGGCAAATAAGGCACTCCACATCTTCTCGGGTTCTGTGTACCCCGAGCTGGCGGAGGAAATTGCTCACGATCTCGATGTCGAGCTTGGTGATATCAGGCTCGAGAAGTTCAGCAACGGCGAGAGCTATGCTCGCTTCATGGAATCCATCCGCGGCGAGGATGTCTTCTTGATTCAGTCGGTTTCCGGCTCCGTCAACGACGCTCTCATGGAGCTCCTCATCATGATTGACGCCGCTCGGCGTGCAAGCGCAGCCCGCATCCATGCCGTCATTCCGCACTATGGCTACGCCCGCCAGGACCGCAAATCTGCAGCTCGCGAGCCTATCACGGCAAAGCTCGTCGCCAACCTGCTCGAGACCGCTGGTGCTGACGACATCACTACTATGGACCTTCACCAGGGCCAGATTCAGGGCTTCTTCGATATCCCGGTCAACCACCTCACCGCCCTGGGCCTCTTCGCCGACTACTACACCAACATGGGTCTCGACAACATCTGCGTTGTGAGCCCTGACGTCGGCCGCGCAAAGGCTGCCAAGAAGCTCTCCGACATGCTCAATGCTGATATTGCCATCATGCACAAGGGCCGTCCTGCGCACAATGTGGCAGAGATTACGAGCATCATCGGCGATGTCGAGGGCAAGAACTGCGTCTTGAACGACGACATGATCGATACTGCGGGTACCATCACCGCAGGCATGCGCGTTCTCAAGGAGCGCGGTGCCAAGTCCATCTACGTCTGCACCACGCACCCGGTGTTCTCTGGCCCTGCCTACGAGCGTCTCGAGGCTTCCATTGCCGATGAGATCCTCTTCTGCAACACCATTCCGGTGCCCAAAGAACATCTCGAGAGCGGCAAGCTCAAGATGATTTCCGTTGCTCCGCTCTTTGCGAAGGCGATCAGCAACGTCTTCAACAACGGGTCTGTAAGCCAGCTCTTCGACCCTGATTTCGCGCTCTAGTAGCAAGAGCAAAACAAGATTAGCGAGGGGACGTCGGCATACGTCGGCGTCCTCTTTTGCTGCGTAGCATGGGGCAAAGGGCGGGAGACGAGCGCCCTTGGCTGCCGGTAGTGGGTGGGACGTGGCTTCTTAAAGAAGCGCATCCTTCTCCGTTGTAAGATATGGCGGTTTGTTGAGTGCACATTGCGCTCGTAGATTGTTGTTTGAATGGAAGCTGAGAGTGGCAGCATGCCGAAGACGTTCAAGATGATTGTTGGGCTTGGAAATCCGGGAGCCGAATACGAGGGGACCCGTCACAACGCAGGCTTCATCGCCCTCGATAAGGTCGCGCATGAGTTTGGTGCGAACTACTGGAAGACCGAGTGCGGGGCACTCGTTGCTCATGTCAAGCGTGGCGGTGAGGAGCTGCTGCTGGTCAAGCCCCAGTCATATATGAACACGTCTGGAGGACCGGTCTCAAAGCTTGCCTCTCAATATGGCATCAAGCCCGAGGAAATCCTCGTGCTCCATGATGACATGGACCTCGAGCCGGGCACCATTCGTGTGAAAGTTGGGGGAGGGCACGGCGGCCATAACGGTCTCAAATCGCTCAACGCCAAGCTCGGCAGCAACACCTATGCGCGCATCCGTGTGGGAACGGGGCATCCCCAGGGAAGGAAATCCGTGGTCGATTTCGTGCTGCAGGTTCCTAAGGGGGAGGATGCTGAAAATTTTGAGTACGCATGCGATAGGGCTGCGCTCGCAGTCGTGTCTGTACTCGATGACGGTCCGACCAAGGCGATGAACAAGTTCAACTAAACGCATCACGATTCGCTTTTTCGTGGATTTGGAAAGGGACGCCGCTGGGGCTTATCGCCCCGCGGGCTCTCGTTGTGCCATGTCTGCTCATCGCTGCTGCCAACGGTAGCTGTCATGCTGGACCGGTATCCCGTCGCCTGCCAAAAGTCGCTGGGGAAAGCGGGGCAGGCTTCACTCAATAGACCAATTCGAACCAAAATTTGCCACTCAAATGCCGCTCGTCGCGGATAGTTGGTACAAGATTGGTCCACCTCTTTAAGACCCTGTTTCGAAGCGCCAAATGAAACGTTCCGTTAACGTGGCGCGTTCATTCTCTGCGTTGTCAAGGCGTTTGGACGAAAGATTTCCAACGAAGGGACGCAGAAATGAACTGTGAAGAATATCCAATGTACGGGTACGAAACCAAGCAGGAACTGTTCGACGATGCGTGCACGTATTGGAACCCCAACAAGACGGAGTACTGGATAAGCGAAGGCATCCCGATGGTCGTCGGGCGCCGCGAGGGCTATGTCTTCGAGGACATCGATGGCAACCAGTACATCGACATGCACCTCAATGGTGGTTCCTTCAATCTCGGCCATCGCAACCCTGAGATTATCGAAACGCTCAAGTGGGCACTCGATCGCGTGGACATTGGCAACCATCACTTCGCTACCTCCGGCCGCTCCCGCCTCGCCCACATTCTGGTCGACTCTGTTCCTGGCGGCACCATGGACAAGGTGGTTTTCGGGTCTTCCGGCGGCGAAGTTGTAGACGTTGCCCTGAAGAGCGCACGCTTCGCCACGGGCAAGAAGAAGATTGTCTCCATTATTAAGGCCTTCCACGGACACACCGGCCTCTCCATCGCAACAGGCGATGAGCGCTTCCTCAAGCTCTTCCACTGCGAACGTCCCGACGAGTTTGTTCACGTTCCCTTCAACGACCTCGATGCCATGGAACGCGCCCTTGCCGGAGACGATGTGGCAGCGGTCATCATGGAGACCATTCCTGCAACCTACGGGTTCCCGCTGCCGGCTCCTGGCTATCTGGCAGGCGTGAAGGAGCTGTGCGAGAAACACGGTGCGCTCTATATCGCAGATGAAGTTCAGACTGGTCTTGGCCGCACCGGCAAGCTTTGGGCTATCGAAAATTACGGCGTGACTCCCGATATCCTTGTCACGTCCAAGGGCCTCTCCGGCGGCATCTACCCGATTTCCGCATGCGTTCTCAACAAGGCAGCTGGCGCCTGGCTTGATATCGACGGCTTTGCTCACATGGGAACCTTCGGCGGCTCTGACCTTGGATGCCCCGTTGCCATGAAGGTTTTGGAAATCACCCAGCGCAAATCCACCATGGATCACGTGCATGAGCTGTCCGACTATTACACCAAGGCTTTCGACGAGCTCTTCGTCAAGCACCCCTCCTTCACCGAAATTCGCCACGCAGGAACCATCGCTGGTCTCAAGGTGGCTGGCGGATCGAACCCAGATGGCCCGGCAGTCGAGCTCTGCAAGCTTCTCTATGACCGTGGTGTCTGGGCGATCTTCTCCACCCTCGACAAGCAGGTGCTCCAGTTCAAATCGGGCCTGCTCCTGCCCATGGATCAGGCAAAGACCGTCATTGCTGCTATTGATGACGCCATGGATGTTCTCGATGCCGAACTTCCGGATGCAGAAGTTCTGGCGGAGAAAGCGCAACCCGAGTTCGTAACGGCATAAATCCAGACAGAAAGGATGCGATACCAATGACCGCTCAAACGCAATCACATACCCCCATCGCAGATCTTTCATGGATGGACAATACGCGCCAGGCGCTCGAGCACTGGGGGCTTGAGGACTCCTCGCTCAAGCTTCTTTCGCTCTCGGAAAACGCAGTCTACCGTGTGGATGCGCCTGATGGGACTCCCTGGGTTCTTCGTATGCATCGCCCTGGGTATCGCAGCGCGGAGCAGGTGGCAAGCGAACTCACGTGGCTCGATGTGATTCGCGAAGACGGCCGCATTCAGACCCCTCGCTTCCTTCCCACGAAGGAAGGGGATCAGATTTGCCGGTTCTCTGTTGATGGGGCTCCCGAACAGGTCGCCGACCTTATGGAATTTCTCCCTGGCCGTCAGCCCTTTGTTGAGTCGAGTGTCGAGTCATACCACAGCATCGGATGCGTTGCGGCCGTTCTGCACGAGGTCGCACATGATTGGGAGGCGCCCGCAGATTTCACGCGCCCGGTATGGGACGAGACGCGCATGCTCGGGGCTGATAGCGATTATGGCGATTGGCGCGATACGGTTGGCCTCACGTCTGAGATGCGCTTCATCTTCGCCGCGGCGGAGAACAAGGTTCTCAATATCCTCGAGCAATACGGCAAGACGCCGGATAACTTCGGCATCGTCCATACCGACCTGCGCGCATCCAACCTGCTCGTCGACGACAGCGGCGTTATGAAAGTGCTCGATTTTGACGATTGCGGCCCCGGCTGGTACCTCTTCGATGTGGCCGACAGCTTCACGTTTGAAGAGATGCTGCCCAGCTGCCAGGAAATGGTGCAGGCCTATATCGCTGGCTACCGTTCCGTTGGCGGCGTCATCCCCGATGAGGATTTCGCGCTTCTTCCCACGATGCTCATCGCCCGCCGCCTGAACATGGTTGCCTGGATGGAGAAGCGCCGCGAGACTCCCTTCTGCCAACAGGTACACGAGAAGTTCATCAAAGAAACGCTTCCCATGGCAAGGCTCTACTTGAACGATGCCTACCTGCCCAGTCTTCAAATGCATGCCAAAGATGGCACGCTCGGCGGATGGGCCGCGAACAGAATGGCGGCATGAGCCATGTCGGGATGGACGACATACAGGGTGGTGAGCGACCTCCGCGGGCTTATCCGCCGCGGAGAAGCACTTGCGGGAGGAAGGCTTCCCTCCGAGCGCGAGCTTGCCGAGCAGTTCGGTGTCTCCCGGGGCACGGTCCGCGGCGCTCTTGCCCTGATGCGGGATGCTGGCGAGCTGGAGACCAGAAGCGGGCGCGACGGTGGGACGTTCGTGTCGCACAAGAACCCCAGCTGGATCCTCTATTCCCAGATCGGTGTTTCCCTGGGCTTGCATGAGCTCATCGACCATCCGATTGCCACTCCGCAGGGCACGCTGCAGTCCATTGCTGCACAGGGCGATTTCGCTCAGACCAAGGTGATCTCTCTCAAGCGAGAGGTTGCAGATGAGGAAGCTCAAGCGGCTCTTGAGTTGGAAGAGGGTAATTTCGTCTACACGCTCGTACGTCTGAGGTACTCCAATGGCAGCCCCATTGCCCTAGAGCAGGCCCAGCTCCCCGTCGAACTGTTCCCCGATCTTCCACGACATAACGTCGCGGATTCGCTCTATTCGATTTTGAGAAGCCGCTACAACGTGCGCTTCTCGAGCATCACCGACTCCATCGAGATGGCATGCGCCACAGATGAGCAGGCAAAAACGCTCCACGTTCCCAAGGGGTACCCGCTGTTTCTGGCGGTGAACACGGCCTATGACGCTGCCGGGCGTCCAGTCGAGCATTCGCGCGACTACTTCCGCAGCGACGCAGTTCGTTTCGTCACCACCAAGCAGTTCGATATCCCAGAGAACGTCGGTTCAGATAGTGAAAAACAAGAAATGCAACTGGTTAGGATGTGATTGTATGGCAACGGAAACTGCAAGCACCAAGCCAGAAGTAAAACGCACGCTTGGTGTTCTCTCGATCGTATTGATGTGCGTTGCGGCGGCAGCGCCCCTGACGGTAGTCGCGGGCACGCAGCCACTCGTCATGACCTACACG
>CADBRF010000028.1 GCA_902796975.1 uncultured Coriobacteriaceae bacterium | reverse complement strand
GAACACGCAGCTGCATACGTAACCGCCATTCTCGATGAAAGCTGTTTCGATGGCCCCTGCTGCTCCGCCTGATGTGCCGCGCTTGCGCAGGGCCTCGTCCAGTGCCCACCCTTGGAGCCAGAGCACCGGCTTGCTCAACTTGACTGGATGGTTCTCTGGGCACAAATCATGACATTGGCCACAGTTCGTGCAGAGCGTTTCGTTGATGACGCATATGCAGTGTTCCATGTTGTCCATAAGCTCAATGGCGCCCTGTGGGCAACGATCGATGCAAGCCATGCATCCTGTGCAGTTCGTTCCAGCACATACCGTTTTCATGATTCCCCTCTCATTCGCGCGAGCGTCGCTGGTTTCTTGCCATGCTGTGTACCACGCGCGCAGATTGCCTCATACGTTTATGTGCATTTCTGCATTCTCGTTATGATACTTTCCGCACGAGTCTGAAAAAAGTCCCTCGTGCTTTTCAAGCGTCCTATTCTCTGGTTCTGCCTGTTTGCATTGTCCGGTAATATATTATGGCAATGCTCTGGGAAATGCCTGGGAACGGATTTTCTCTTGCCCTCATCTTCTTGTGAGCTCGAGGAGTTGGAGCGAGAGATAAGCGTGCAGCATCTCGTCTTGGTTTTCGAAGTCAATGCCTGAGATCGTCTTGATGCGGTCAAGCCTTCGCACGAGCGATGTACGATGCAAGTAGAGTTGGTCAGCAGTTCGTGTTACGTTGCGGCTGTTGCGCAGGTACTGGAAGAGCGAGCTGGTAAGCTCTGTGCCATTTTCCTTGTCGTATCGCAGAAGTTTGGCGACCCCATCGCTGCAGAGTTGTTCGATGCTGAACTCGGAAATCATGGTATTGAGCATATAGTCGAGCTTATAGTCGGAGAAGCGGTAATACCAGAACGAAGGCTGTTGTAGCCGTCCGAGCTGCAGGGCTACCTCCGCTTCTCGATGGTATATTCCCAGCCTTCCGAACCCTTCGAACATTTCGCTGATACCCGCGCAACATGAATGATTCTTCACGAGGGAGAGAATGTAGTCCTCGGGTATGGATGACGGGGTCTCGGAGCTGGTGTCTAGCGTGCAATCGCGATGCGTCTCGTTTATGATCCACACGAGCGACTTTCCGATGGCAAGCGCACATGTATCGTGCCATTTGTGAGTGAGCAGATGCACGAGGTAGAGCGAAGCATCGTGCCATTTGCCTTTCTCGAAGAAGTCGAGTTTGATGACCGTATATGCGTCCCCAATCTCCCATCCGTACTGTTCGAGTGCCCGCGAGAGGTCTGCCTTGGGAAGTTGAGCGTTCTCGATGATCATTGCTCGGGCAAAGCTATGCACTGCGTCATTTAGGCTCTGGATTGTCACCACGTTGCCGGAAAACTGCCGATACGCCTGCTCGAGATACCTGCAAAAGTGCTCCAATAACTGGGTCTCTCCATCTTGGAGCGTTTCCACGTTTTCGGGGAGCCGTGCGATAAAGCGGGACAGGTATGACGTTCCCTGGAACATGTTGATAACGTAGTCAATGCGTCCAGTGCCCTCCCAGTGATAGTAGAACGGGTCTGTGAAATTGAGCGTTTCTGCGTAGTAGGGAGATTCGGCTAGCATGGCGACGTGTTGTGAAGGGAGCTGGTAGCCCGCCTCATCCTCTGCGTCGCTTGGGTCGATGGGGTAGTCTTGCGAACAAGTGATGACAATAAACTCGCGGGAGAGTAGCGCTAGAGGCTCTCGGATGACTCTCTTCCCGATGGCGATGATCTCGTCGAGAGAAGCATCTCCTTCGAAAGACCGCTGGAGGCACCCATCCCACTCATGCAGCTCGAGCGCAATTTCCAACGCGAGGAGGAGAACCTGCTGCATGCTTTCGCGGGGACATGCAAGCACGGCGATGTCATCGGGAATATCCTGTGACTCCAGCACCCCTTCGATTGTGCGCATGGGTCTGTCCGTCTTGCCGGATTCATGCATCGATTTGTCCTGTTCGACGATATAAAGTGTTGCATTCGCTAAAGGAGCAATCCCCTTTAACCGTATTGATGAGATAGGCGTCTTTGCATCCCCTATCAGCTCGAGGTGGCATTCCACGCGTGTGGAAAGAACGAAAGATACCATGCCCGCTGTGAGAATCATATACACCTCCGTATGTGTCAAAATGTAGCGTCTTATAACTATAATCGCTATGGATTGCGTCTATCAAATCGCTGCGTCTCCTCGCAAAATAAATTTTGTCGTCATAGACGATGCGTATGCCCGGCGGGCGCTAGAGAGGGTGGGAGCTCGCCTGGGTCTGTGCATATCTCAAAAAGAGAGGGGAATTCATGGCAGAAATCGGCGCGAAAAAGGAACCGGGGAGGAAGACTGTCGACAAGACCGTGTATAAGAACACGTGCTGGTGCGGTTTTGGCACGGGTTCCAATGCCGCGGCAGTCGATGTGAAGGACGGCAGGGTTGCTCGCATACGCCCCCTTCACCTGGACAGGAAGTACAGCCTTGATGAGCTTAATCCGTGGATCATCGAGAAAAACGGTCACACGCTCACGAGCGGTGTGACAACCACGATTCCACCTTTGGCAATCACGTACAAGAATCGTATCTACTCGAAGAACCGTGTTCCCTATCCGCTCATTCGCGTGGACTGGGATCCGAAGGGCGAGCGAAACCCCCAGAACCGTGGCAAAAGCCCCTACCGCCGCATCTCCTGGGATGAGGCGACTACTATCATCGCTGATGAAATAAGGCGCATTCGGGAGACGTATGGCTCAACCGCCATCTACGCGCAGGGCGATGGCCATGGCGAGACCAAGGTCATGCACGCGAGCCATGGTTGCCAGACGCGTCTCCTCGACTTACTTCCTGGCGACTACACAATCCAAAACCGCCAGCCAGACTCCTGGGAGGGCTGGTATTGGGGCGCGAAGCACATCTGGGGCATGGACCCGCAGGGCCAGCAGGCGATGACTTCCAATCTTTTGCTCGATACCATCAACAACACCGAGCTTATTCTCGCTTGGGGCTGCGACCCCGAAACCACGCCGTGGGGTTGGGGCGGCAGCATGGCCTCGAAGATCAGCTATTTCTGGACTGAGATTGGCACGAAGCAGATTTACATCTGTCCTGACGTCAACTACGGCTGCGCGATTCACGCTGATAAATGGATTCCCGTACTGCCTAATACCGATGCGGCTTTGCAGCTCGCCATCGCCTATGTATGGATCAAGGAAGACCTCTACGATAAGGAATACATCGCCACGCATGCCGATGGTTTCGACTGGTTCGAACGCTATGTGCGCGGCGGCGAGGACGGTGTCCCCAAGACCCCGAAATGGGCAGAGGGCAAGTGCGGTGTCCCCGCCCGTCAGATAAAGGCCCTCGCTCGTTACTGGGCGCATCATGTCACCACTATTACCCACTGCAACGGCGGAGGCTACATCAGGTCTGCGTTCTCGCACGAACCTGGCCGTCTGGAAGTTGCGCTGCTCGCCATGCAAGCTGTGGGTGCTCCCGGCCGAAACATGTTCAAGATGATGGAATGGAACCTCTATGGCATGGACCGACTGAATCCGATGCCGTATCCCGAATATCGGGTAGATGTTCATGGCGCCTACACGGGGCATCATCTTGCAGGTAATGCGGTGCACTTCATCCCGCAGACCCTGCTGCCCGATGCGATTATGCTCCCCGAGGGCGAGGAGCTCACCTGGTACGGCCATTGTGTCACGGGCCTGCCCCGCACAGACCAGTTCAACCAGTTCAAATACCCTGCCGATGGCGCCTCGCGCATTCACATGATCTGGACAGATACGCCCTGCTGGTCGACCTGCTGGAACGGCGGCAATCGCTATCTCGACGCGCTTCGCGACCCCTCCATCGAGTTTATGCTCGTGCAGCATCCCTGGATGGAGAACGACACGCTCTTTGCCGACATCATCCTGCCCATTTCCACCACGTATGAGGAAGAGGACATCACCACTTCATCACGTACGGGCGAAAATGACATTCTCATCTACCAGGAGCAAGCGATCGAACCCGTGGGCGAGGCGAAGTCCGATTCTGAGGCAGTGCTGGAAGTTGCCAAGAAGCTCGGTCTTGCCGACAAGCTCATGGAAGACTGGTGCTATCCCAAGGGCGTCGAAGAAGACGAGAGCGGTAACAAGGAATACCCGCTTGGCGAACCTTCCTACGACACGCTTCTCAAGATGGGCTTTCATGTATCTGGTGCCGAAGGCCACACGACGCTTGACGACCTCAAGGGGAAGGGCTATTTCCCGGTGCGCTTCCGCGATAACTGGGAAGATGCTCCAGTAGGCATGAGCGATTTCTACAAGGATCCCGAGAACAATCCGCTACAGACTCCTACGGGCAAGATTGAGTTCTACGCCACGGGCATCGCGGACGTCTGGGGCGATGACGGCGAACGCCCTCCTGTCCCGCATTGGATTGAGGAGAGCCCGCTCCATCATGAGCGCCTCACCAACGAGCGTGGCAAGGATTATCCGTTCCTCGTCGTCTCCAATCACCCGCACTTCCGCGTGCACGCCCAGCATGATGACTGCATCTGGTTGCGCGAGATTGAGATGTGCAAGGTCAAGGGCCCGGATGGCTACCTGTACGAACCCATCTGGATCAACCCTGTCGATGCTCGCGCTCGCGACATCAAGACTGGCGACATCGTGGGCATGTACAACGAACGCGGCATGGTGCTCGGTGGTGCCATCGTTACCGAGCGCATCATGCAGCACTGCCTGAGCCAAGACCACGGCGCGCGCGTCGACCCGATTGTCGCAGGAACAGGCGGCATCGACCGGGGTGGCGCCAATAACCTCATCTGTCCAGGCGCTACTACATCCAAGAACGCCCCAGGCGAAGTCACCAACGGGTTCCTCGCGAACATCAAGAAGGTAGATGTATTCGCGCTGGCGGAGCAGTATCCCGAGGCATTCAGCCGCAACTACGACCCCGCGGATGGCATGCATGCCTCAGACCGTATCGTTGAGGAGGCATAAAGCTATGGGACGCAAGGTATTCATTTTCGATTATGCACGGTGCAACGGCTGCCATAACTGCCAGATTTCCTGCAAGGACGAGCATTGCGGCCAGAAGTGGCTGCCCTACGCAGAAGAGCAGCCGATGACTGGGCAGTTCTGGTGCAAGATTGATGAAACGATTCATGGTTCGGTTCCCAAGGTCAACATTACGTACGCTATCAAGATGTGCGGTCACTGTGCGGACTGTCCGCTGGTTGAGGCAGCTCCTGATGCAGTGTACCGGCGCGATGATGGGCTCGTCATCATCGATCCCGAGAAGGCAAAGGGGCGCGAGGATCTCGTCAATGCATGCCCCTATGGCGTCGTCTATTGGAATGAGGAACTCGAGCTCGCCCAGAAGTGCACAGGATGCGCTCACCTGCTCGATGACGGCTGGGATGTTCCACGCTGCGTTGATGCATGCGCAACGGGCGGTTTGCGTTTTGGCGATGAGGAGGATTTCGCCGAGGAGATTGCCAAGGCAGACCTCCTCATGCCGGGCGGGAGTGTTTACATGCTCAACACGCCCAAACGGTGGGTTGCGGGTGAGGTATACGACGAAGAGGAGGACGAGGTCCTCATCGGCGCCACTATTACAATACAAGGTGAGGACGGCGTCGTCTTGAAGACGAAATCCGACGAGTTCGGGGACTTCTGGTTCAAGCAAGTCGATGCCCAGCAATACACCATCTGGCTTGAGGCCGAAGGCTACCTTACGCGCTCGTTTACAGTTGACGCGACAGAAAAAGATGGGCACGTGGGCTCAATCGCTCTCTATAAAGAAGACTAGAAGGCTTTGAGAGCGCGCGGTTGAGCGTGGATTTGTTACAGAGCCGGAAGGGAAAGATTTCCCTTCCGGCTCTGCATTCTTCTGCTCAAGGGAAGCATACAAGAAGAGCAGGTAGAGGGGTTTGTTTATAGTAATT
>CADBRF010000027.1 GCA_902796975.1 uncultured Coriobacteriaceae bacterium | reverse complement strand
TTCGTTATGCTGGCATGAAGCTGTGAAGGGTCTCGCCATCATCTTTCGACAAGACCGCTCCTCGTGTGGCCTGTATGTTTCACAAATTCACACCGCCCAATCCCACAGATTCATCCATAATTAAACAGTCTATGCCAATGCTGGCACGGGACGTACGTATCAACGCGGCGGCCACAGTTTATGGCTCTGTCGCACGAGTAGGGGAGGGCATACAGTGCCTGAAAACTATGCAAACGCATTCACGATGCACACGCACACCTGTGGTGAGCTCCGTCGTGAAAACATCGGCGAGACGGTAACGCTCTGCGGCTGGGTCAGCCGCCGCCGCGACCATGGCGGTCTCATCTTCGTTGACCTTCGCGACCGCTGGGGCATCACCCAGGTCGTCTTCGATCCAGACCACGCTGGCGAGTATTTCACGCTTGGCGAGAAGATGCGCCCCGAGTGGTGCATCAAGATTACCGGCTTCGTTCGCGAACGTCCGGAAGACACGGCAAACCCCAACCTACCCACGGGCGAGGTTGACGTCGTCATCACCGCATGCGAAATCCTCAACGAGTCCGTCACTCCGCCGTTCCCTCTGGACGACGAAATCGACACCGATGAGACCACCCGTATGAAGTGGCGCTATCTCGACATGCGCCGCAAGCCCGTTGCCGAGGCTCTTCGCCTTCGCGACACGGTCACCTGGGCCATTCGTAACGCCCTGCACGAGCGCCTCTTCACCGAAATCGAGACTCCTATCCTCGGCAAGTCCACGCCCGAGGGCGCACGCGACTTCATCGTGCCCTCCCGCACCAACCCTGGCAAGTTCTATGCCCTTCCGCAGTCTCCGCAGCTCTTCAAGCAGCTCACTCAGATTGGCGGCATGGAGCGCTACTACCAGATTGCGCGCTGCTTCCGCGATGAGGACCTCCGCGCCGACCGTCAGCCCGAGTTCACCCAGGTCGACATCGAGATGTCCTACGTCACTGATGAGGATGTCATGGAGCTCATGGAAGGCGTCTTCCAGGAGGTCTTCGAGGCGGTTGGCATCACCGACATCTCCTTCCCGCTCGACCGCGTCCAGTACAAGGACGCCATGGAATACTACGGCACCGACCGTCCTGACCGTCGCTTCGACATGAAGCTCGTCGACCTTTCCGATATCGTTCGCGGTTGTGGCTTCAAGGTCTTCTCCCGTGCGCTCGAGAACGGTGGCGTAGTTAAGGCCATTAATGCCAAGGGCGCAGGTGATTGGCCGCGTGCTCAGATTGACAAGCTCGGCGACCTCGCCGTCAAGTGGGGCGCAAAGGGCATGGCCTGGATCCAGTTCCGCAGCGAGGGCAAGGTCAACAGCCCCATCACCAAGTTCTTCTCCGAAGACGAGCTCGAGGCCATGAAGACTGCCCTCAACGTCGAGCCCGGTGACCTCGTCATGTTCGGCGCTGACGACGCATCCGTCGTCAACGAGGTGCTCGGTCAGATGCGTCTACACATGGCAAAGGCCATGAACCTCGTGCCTGAAGGCACACATGACCTCTGCTGGGTCGTGAACTTCCCCATGTTCCGCTACGACGACGAAGAGAAGCGCTACGTTGCCGAGCACCATCCCTTCACCCGCGTGCGCGACGAGGATCTCGACAAGATCGAGGACAACCCCATGGCGTGCGGCTCCTACTCCTACGACATCGTCATGGACGGCTTCGAGATGGGCGGTGGCACCATCCGTATCCATACGCCTGAGCTGCAGCGCCGCATTCTCCGCCGCATCGGCATGACAGACGAGCAGATTGACGAGCAGTTTGGCTTCCTCATCACCGCGCTCGGCTTCGGTGCTCCGCCTCATGGCGGTATCGCTCTGGGCCTCGACCGTCTCTGCATGCTCATCGGCGGCTACCCGTCCATCCGCGACGTCATTGCCTTCCCCAAGACCTCCTCTGGTGCAGATCCGATGACCGGCGCGCCTGGCGAAGTCAGCCGTCGTCAGCTCAAGGAAGCGAATATCCGCATCGACCTGTAGCAGCTGTTCTCGGAGACGTGCCCTATCGTGCCTTTGGCGAATGGAGAAGAAAATCGAAATGAGTATCGGGGAAATTTCGCATTTTCTTCTCCATTCGTAATGACTGCCCTGGAGCCCGATTTAGGCAATCCTTTTCCAGAACAGCTGATGAAATGGAGAGGGAATTAAAAATACAATATTTCCCCGATACTCATTTTGATTTTTAATTCCCTCTCCAATTTAAACCCGTCTTTCATTGCTTGTCATTCATAGGAGTAAACATGACCATTCTGAAAATGAGCCAGTGCTATGCACCGACGCTCAAGGAGGATCCTGCGGGAGCTGATATCGCCTCGCATCGTCTTCTGCTCCGCGCTGGCATGATTCGCCAGATGGGGTCTGGCACCTACACCTTCCTGCCTCTGGGCATGCGCGTGCTCAACAAGGTGGAGAAGATTGTGCGCGAGGAGATGAACGCTACGGGCGCTCAGGAAATCCTCATGCCCATCCTCCAGCCCGCCGAGCTCTGGCACGAATCTGGCCGCTGGAACGACTACGGCCCCGAGCTTATGCGCCTCAAAGACCGTCACGAGCGCGAGATCTGCCTTGGTCCCACCCACGAAGAGCTCATCACGAGCCTCGTTCGCTCCGAGCTGAGAAGCTATAAGGAGCTTCCCGTCACGCTCTGGCAGATGCAGGTCAAATTCCGCGATGAGGTTCGTCCGCGCTTCGGCCTCTTCCGCACTCGCGAGTTCATCATGAAAGATGCCTACAGCTTCAACGCTGATGAGGCGAGCCTTGATGAGACCTACAAGGATATGGAGGTCGCCTACGCCCGCGTGTGCGAACGTCTTGGCATGGACTACCGCCTTGTCGACGCTGATTCGGGCCAGATTGGCGGCTCTGAAACCGTCGAGTTCATGGCGCTTGCCGATGCTGGCGAGTCTGACCTCGTTCACTGCACTTGCGGTTATGCTGCCGATGCCGAAGCTGCCGAAGTCGGCGTCGTTATGGCCCCTTCCGAGGTTCGCGACCTGGAGAAGATTTCCACGCCTGGCGTCCATACCATCGAAGAGCTTGCCAACTTCCTCGACATCCCTGAGAACGCCACGGTCAAGGCGCTCTCTGGCACGGGTGACGATGGCAAGGTCTACGCCTTCTTCATCCCCGGTGACCACGAGCTCAACGACATCAAGGCCGAGCGCGTCGTTCCTGGCTGGCGCATGCTCACCGACGAAGAGATGATTGCCGCTGGCCTGCACAAGGGTTCGATGGGCCCGGTTGGTCTGCCTGAAGGCGTCATCTGCGTTTGCGATAGCTCGCTCAAGGACTACCACGGCTGGGCTGTTGGCGCCAACGATGATGGCTTCCACTTCCTGGGAGCCGAGCCTGGCCGCGACTTCACGCCCGATGCGTGGGCAGACCTCGTCATGGCCAAGCCCGGCGACCTGTGCCCTAGGTGCCAGAAGCCCCTTTCAGGCAGCCGCGGCATTGAGGTCTCCCAGGTGTTCAAGCTCGGCACCAAGTACTCAAAGGTCATGAACGCCACCTATATGGCAGAAGACGGCACCGAGAAGCCCTTCGTCATGGGCTGCTACGGCATCGGCGTCACCCGTTCCATGGCCGCTGTAGTGGAGCAGCGCAATGATGAGAACGGCATGTTCTGGCCGGTCAGCATCGCTCCGGCCGAGGTGTGCGTCCTTCCGCTGGTCAAGGGTGACGACCTCGTCGAGCCGCTTGCCGCCAAGCTCGCCGAAGAGCTCGAGGCCGCTGGCATCGAGGTCGTGTTCGATGACCGCAAGGAGCGCGCGGGCGTCAAGTTTGCAGATGCCGACCTCATCGGCTGGCCCTACCAGCTCATCATCGGCAAGCGTGGCGCTAAGAACGGCCTCGTCGAGTTCAAGGACCGCTCCACCAATGAAAAGGTGGAGATTCCGGTTGAAGACGCCGTGAACCACATCGTCACGGTTATTGCCGAGGCGAAGAAGGCCCTCGAGGCACGCACCTCTTCCATCGACCAGCTGCTTGCCTAGCGCTTTTCCACGCGAAGATTCGGGGCAAGAAGAAACCCGTCGTCAGCATTGAGAGGTGCTGGCGACGGGTTTTCTGGTTTACAGAAGTTTTTCGCTCCCGGCTTTCTTGCTCGAGGGGTGGTTAGTCCACGTCGTAGATGAGGTTTTCAGGCATCTGATAGACCTCGATAGGTGAAGAGGCGAGGAGGCTCTGATATGCGGAGGCAAGATCCGAATTCGAGTAGAGCTGCATGGTTAGGACCTGGTCTTCAACATCCTGGCGGTAGCTCTCGTCAGTGAGACCCAGCTTGCTCAGCGCGGCATCCCAAGAGGCATCGGTGGGATAGGAGCTTTTCACCTGGGCAATGTATTCGTCGACATCGCTTGAATCGACGGCGTAGCCCGCTTTATCGGCGGCCTCGTGGAGCACTTCAAGCTGGGCCAAGGAGGAAATTGCCTGCGACCGGATGTCCTCGGGGGTAAAGCCGTTGTCGCTTAGGTACTGCGCCCAGTCCGCGTCGTTCTCGAGTTCCTGCGAGGCCCGGAACTGCTGAATCATCTCCGTGACAGCAGCTTCCTGGATGGGCTTGCCATTGACTCGCGCCGCAACGCCCACATTCTGCGAGAGGAAGATGGAGGAGCCGGCGATGACCAGACAGAGCAAGGCTGCGATGATGACGGGAACGCCAAAGGGGTGACGGCTGGTCCAGGAGGGACGGGAAGGCTTGCCGATTTTGGCTTCCTGTTGCTCTGCCGCGAGAGCGAAGGTGCGCTCTTTGCTGCCAAGGGGAGGCAGCGCCTGTTCGGTTTTGGGTGCGGCTTCAAGTTCTTGAGGTTCTTCTTCTGCCATAATCTTCCCTCCTGAGCCCCGTGGAGTGGGGTTGTCTGTTCTCGTGTTGTGTGTCGCCCATTGTATAGGCTGTTTCTTAAGGCGGTCTGAAAACTTGGCTTGATGGTTGCCACGGGTGTTAAAGCGGCGTTGCTCTCCAGATAGGGCATCACGTTCGCGCCTCGCTTGTGCCACATGCAAAATAGTGTCTGTTCAAACGATGGCGAATTGCGGTAATATATCGAATCTGTGCGAACCGTCATCGCATATAGCCTCATGGAGCGCATCTGCAAAGGGTGCAGGTGCAGTTTTCGATAAGGAGCAGTTTTGGTAGTCATTCGTCTTGCACGTCATGGTGCACACAAGAAGCCGTTCTATCGCATTGTCGTTGCAGACCAGCGCAAGAAGCGCGACGGCGCATTCATCGAGCAGGTTGGCACGTACGATCCCAACACCGACCCCTCCACCATCAAGATCGATCTTGACAAGGTCGACGAGTGGATTGGCAAGGGAGCTCAGCCGTCCGACCGCGTTGCCAAGCTTATCGCCATCCAGAAGGGCGAGCCGCTTCCCGAGAAGATCGCTAAGCGCGCAGCTCTCAAGGAGAAGCAGAAGCAGCAGGCAGCCGAATAAGCTCGTCGGAGGTTTTTAATGGCTCAGACGCATGAAGATGTGACCAGCCTGGTCGAGACGCTCGTCAAGGGTCTCGTCGACAATCCTGATGCTGTCGAAGTCACCGGCTTTGACCGCGAGCATGAAGAGCTGTACGTGGAGATTTCGGTTGACGAGAGCGATATCGGCAAGGTTATTGGGCGCAAAGGCCGTGTTATCAAGGCCATTCGTACGCTTGTCCGTGCTGCTGCCTCGCAAGCTGGCTTCCACGTTGAGGTCGAGCTCGCCGAGTAGATGCGAGCATGAGCGAACGTTAT
>CADBRF010000026.1 GCA_902796975.1 uncultured Coriobacteriaceae bacterium | reverse complement strand
GTCGATTGTCCATATCGCGCTCGCTGGTATTCTCATCGGTTTGGCAATCCCACCGCTTTTCATGGTGGGAGTCCCCGTTGTGCTGGGAAACTGGTTTGCGGGGAGCAAGCGGTCTCGCTACTTAGGTATAGCAACAGCTTTCACGGGGATGGGCACCTTCGCCTGGGCACCGCTCTTCACAGCGATTATCCAGGCCTATGGGGTCCAAGTGGCCTATCTCGTGGATGCGGGCCTTGCCTGTCTGCTCACGCTGCCCTTCAGCCTCTTTGTGGTCGTCTTTTCGCCAAAGGAGCGAGGGCTTGAACCAGTGGGAGCTCAACTCGTTTCTCAGGAGCGGACAAGTCCAGCTGAGCAGGCAGGGCATGAAAGCGTCAGCGCGGACCAGGCTGCGAAGATGCCTGCCTTCTGGCTGCTTGTCGCCGCCGTGACTCTCAGCGCCTGCGGAACCGGTCTCATGGCAAACCAGATGGGCATTGCTCATGAGCTTTTCGACACCCGCTTCGATGTCCAGACCGCTATCACCGTGGGCACCTCGATCATTTCCATATGCGCTATCGGCGACCTCACGGGCAAGCTGGTCTTTGGCCCTATCTGCAACCGCATAGGTGTCAAGTGGACCATCACCCTCTATCTGGGGCTTGTGATCCTGGCACTCTTTGTCTGGGCAAACTGTCCCATTCCAGCTTTGTGCATTGCAGTCGCCTTTCCCTTTGGCTTCAATAACTCGGTGACCTCGGTGGGGCTTCCGCTCGTGTGTCGTGAGATTTTTGGTTCGGGAGATTATTCCCACATCTGGGGGAGACTCTGCATCGGGCTCACGCTCTTTGGTGGTGCGAGCGGCTCAATTTTCGCCTATATCTACCAGTTCACAGGCACCTACGTTCCTGCGCTGGCACTCGCCGCCCTCTGCTTTGTCACTGTGGTTGTCTGCACGCTGGTTGCCAAGCGCCTCTCTTCAGAAAACCGCAGGTAATCAGCCTTCTTGGCTTGCGAGCATAGAAAACGGGGTGGTTTCCGAGTGACGCCTCCCGAAAACCGCCCCGTAATCCGCTGTTCAATCAGCGATGCACATATGACTACTTGGCGCGGAACATGCCGCCTCGTGCATCGTCGTCATCGCTTGCCGCTTTGGCTGCTGCCGCTTCCTCCTCGGACGCGAACACGTGGAGCTTCTCGCGGTCGGTCAGCTCCTTGGCCATCTCGCGCAGTTTGTATTTCTGCACCTTGTTGGCCGGGTTCATGGGGAAGTCGTCCACGAAGAAGACGCGCTTGGGCACCTTGAAGCGGGCGATGCGGGGGATGGCGTAAGCGCGGACATCGGCTTCGGTCATATCCTCGTAGCCGGGCTTTGTGCGGATGAAGGCGCCCACAATCTCGCCCAGGCGCTCGTCGGGGATGCCTACGACCTGAGCATCGAGCACGCCGGGCATGGTGAGCAGGAAGTTCTCTACCTCGAGCGGGTAGATGTTCTCGCCGCCGCGGATGATCATGTCCTTGATGCGGCCGGTGACGCGGTAGTAGCCATCCTCGTCAACCGTGCCCATGTCGCCGGAATGGAGATAACCGTTTTCGTCGATGGCTTCAGCCGTCTTCTCGGGCATCTTGTAGTAACCCTTCATGACGTTGTAGCCGCGGCAGCAAAGCTCGCCGTGCTCGCCCGGTCCGCAGACGTGGCCATCGTTGGGGTCGATTACGCGCACGGAGACCGGCGGATGCTTCTTGCCGACGGTGGTGCACTTGTGCTCGACATCGTCCTCTACGCTCGTCTGCGTGAACACGGGGCTCGTCTCGGTGAGGCCATAGCAGATGGTGATGTCGCGCATGTTCATCTTATCGATGACCTCTTGCATGGTCGCGGGCGGGCAGGGGCTGCCAGCCATGATGCCCGTGCGGAGGCTCGACATATCGTACTTGCTGAAATTGGGGTGGTTGAGCTCGCCGATGTACATGGTGGGCACGCCGTAGACCGCCGTCGCCTTCTCCTTGTCGATGGCCATGAGCACCATTTCGGGCTCGTAGCTCTCGATGCCGATGATGGTGGAACGGTGCGTGAGGATGGCCATGAGGCCGAGCACGCAGCCAAAGCAGTGGAAGTAGGGCACAGGCAGGCAGACGCGATCGATGGGGGTGAGCTTCTGGCCCTCGCCGATGAAGAAGCCGTCGTTAATGATGTTGCGATGGGTGAGCATGACGCCCTTGGGGAAGCCCGTGGTGCCGCTCGTGTACTGCATCATGACGCAATCGTTGTTATCGAAGCTCTTCGTGACCTCGATGAGCTCCTCTTTCTCCACGTATTGGCCGAGGAGGAGCAGCTCGGGGACGCTGTAGAAGCCACGGTGCTTCTCCGGCCCCATGTAGATGAGGTTCTTCAGGAAGGGGTAGTTCTCGGTGTTGAGGTAGCCGCGTTGCTGCTCCAGCGATTCGGGAATAAGTTCGCGCACGATCTTGACATAGTCGATGTCGCGGAACTGGTCGATGACGCAGAGAGCCTTCATATCGCTCTGCTTGAGGACGTAATCGAGCTCGTGGCTCTTGAAGACCGGGTTCATGGTGATCATGACGACGCCGATCTTGGCGCAGGCGTACATGAAGGTGACCCAGTCAGGGATGTTACGGGCCCAGACGCCCAGGTGGTCGCCGGGGCGCATGCCGATGTAGAGCAGGCCGCGGGCGAGATTATCGGTGCGGTCGTTGAACTCGGCGTAGGTCCAGTGCAGGTCGCGGTCGGGGTAGACCATGAAGGTGTGGTCTGGGTCGATGGCGGTCTGGAAACGGAGGTAGTCGCCCATGGTCATCTCGGTGAGCAGGGGGTAGTCCTGGTCGCCCTGCAGGGGCACCGTGCCATCGGGACGCGGGCTGGGGTGCATGATTTCGTTGGCGCGCTCGAGGCGCTCGGCGATTTCATCGGGCGTCCAGCCGTTCTCCGGGACCAGGTGGTCCGTGAACATATGAGGTGGTTCTTGTATCTCTTCAGACATTGTCTGGCCTCTCTGGTTGATGGGGTTGAAAGGTGGCCGCTGGGCTGGCAGCCGCCCGCTGGCGGCGGTTCCTAGACCGGGGTGTAGACGCAGGCGAGGAACTTCGCGGTCTGGCCGTCGTGAGCGCGCACCTGGTGGGGCACGATGGAGTCGTAGTAGATGGACTCACCGGGGTGGAGGATGAAGACCTCCTTGCCGTACTCGATCTCCACTTCGCCTTCCATGCCGTAGAGCCATTCTTCGCCCTCATGGCCGACGAGCTTATGGGTGGTCTCGCCGGAGGGGGTGACGGTGATGACGAAGGGGTCCATATGCCTGGACGGCTTGCCAGCGGCAAGGCTGAAGTAGGAGAGGTCGCCTGCATCGGAGGAAGTCTCGAGGTCCTTCAGGCGCGTGACCTCTTCCATCTGGTCCTTTGTGATGTACAGGGGGCCGAGCGCCTCGTCGTCGTCCATGAGGGTGCCAAGGCGGACGCCCAGAGCGCGGGTGATCTTGATGAGGGGAGCCAGAGAGGTCGGGAGATTGCCTGCCTCGAGGCCTTCGATAACGGAGATGTCGCACTGGCAACGGTCTGCCAGATCCTGCTGCGTAAGGTGATGAGCCTCACGCAGGGTCGTGATTTTCTTGCCGAGCCTGTTGTCGGTCGTCTCTACGCTCATTGTTTCTCCTTTAATCTCAAAAAGGGCTGTTCCCTTTTTTCCACGAATATAACGTATGCTCACATTACCGTGCCGTTCATGTTGGGGCGAGCATACAAAAAGGGCGGCTCCTCGTCATCGGAGGGGCCGCCCCAAGTTCACTGCATATGCTGCCCCTACGCTATAGCTCCATGCCTAGGCGTAGTGCAGCAAGGTTGAGGTCAATCATATTCGCTTTGCGTGCGGGCACCGTCTTGCGGATGGCGGGCTCGAGCGTCTCTTCCTTGCAGAAATGAGTCTCCTTCCAGAGCTTGCCAACGCACACGATGTTGGCGAGGCCCTTGAGACCGGCTTCTTCTGCTTTGGAGGTTGCGGGAATCATGAATGCCTTGATGTCCGTTCGAGTTGGGCCGTTATTGGTCAGTGCTGAATCTATGACCATGATACCGCCGGGAACAAGAGCATCGGCGAACTTATCCACAGAAGGCTGATTCATGGCAATAACGGCGGTTGGCTCGGTGATGAGCGGCGAGCCGATGGGTTCGTCGGCCAGCGTGACCGAGCAGTTTGCTGTGCCGCCGCGCATCTCGGGACCGTAGGAGGGCATCCACGAGAGCTCGCGGTCTTCGATGAGGCCTGCGTAGGCGATGACCTTGCCGCCGAAGAGGAGGCCCTGGCCACCGAAGCCAGAGAGGATGATGCGCATCTCTTCCATTATTCGGCACCTCCCTCATGGGCGATCTTGCATTCGCCGGCGCGCTCGAGTGCTCTCTCGCCCACGCTCTTGTAGCCCTCTGCCAGGACGTCGCGGTAGACGCCCAGCGGGTAGTAGGGGAGCATGTTGTCGCGCATCCACTGGAAGGCGTCCTGAGGCGTCATACCCCAGTTGGTGGGGCAGGTGGAGACGACTTCGATGAGCGAATAGCCCACGCCGTCGATCTGGTACTGGAAGCCCTTCTTGATGGCCTTTTTGGCCTGGCGCACGTGTGCGGGTGTGTCACAGCAAACGCGCTCGAGATAGGCGGGGCCATCGAGTGTGGAGAGCAGCTCGCAGATGCGAACCGGGAAGCCAGCGGTGTTGACGTCGCGACCATAGGGCGAGGTCTGCGTGACCTGGTTGGGCAGACTCGTGGGAGCCATCTGGCCACCCGTCATGCCGTAGATGGCGTTGTTGATGAAGATGACGGTGATGTTCTCGCCGCGGGCT
>CADBRF010000025.1 GCA_902796975.1 uncultured Coriobacteriaceae bacterium | reverse complement strand
TCTCCCATGACGAGCTGATTCGGGCGAACCTTTCAAACCATAAGATTGCCGTCCTTGTCTATTTCGTGCTCACCATCTGGACGCTCGTCAACATCATCTTGCTCGTGCGGGCAGACCGGCATGGGGAAATTCACACCGCCCGAATGTTTGCCCGGTCCCTCGTTGCCACGCTTATCGTGAGCTTTCTCATGTGCGTCATGCTTAACGGGCTCATCTGGACTGAGACTTCGTATCTCTTCCAATTTCTCTGCGTTATTTCCTACCAGCTCTATAACGACCCCTACCTTGACCGTTCGAAGTACTTCAACCCCAAGGAAAAGCTCATGCGCGACGGGGTCGTCACCTTCGAACCCGACGGCTATATCCCGCTCAACTTCTACAACATGTTCTGGATTTTCGTCGTCGCCTCGGTTATCGGGCTTGCGGTCGAGATGGTCTTCTGCCTGCTCGTCAACGACGTGTGGGAAGACCGAGCCGGATTGCTCTGGGGGCCGTTCAGTCCCATTTACGGCTTCGGCGCGCTCATCCTCACGATTATCCTCAACCGGTTCTGGAAGCGCAATGTCGCCTTCATCTGGCTGGTTGCCGGCGTCGTGGGCGCTTCATTCGAGTTCTTCGTCTCCTGGTATATGGAGACAGCTTTTGGTGTCGTGGCCTGGGATTATTCAGGAACCTTCCTCAACATCGATGGCCGCACCAATTTCGCCTTCTTCTGCGCCTGGGGGCTGCTCGGAGTTATGTGGATACGGACTATCCTGCCCGGGCTTATGAACGTCGTCGACATCATCCCACTCAAATGGCGCGCTATTGTCACGGTTGTCATGACAGTTTTCATGCTTTACAACGGCTGCATGACCGTGCTCGCACTCGACTGCTGGTCACAGCGGGTGGCAGGATATCCCGTTGAGACCGAGGTCCAGCAGTATTGCGAGGAACACTTCGACAACGACTACATGGAGAACAGGTTCCAGACCATGGGCATCAACTCCGAACGAGCCCTCCGCGCCCAGGAGAACGCGAAATAGCAAGCCCCATGACAATTACCTCGTAGACAATTGTCGGGTTCTCGAGGATAGTTAGAGACTAAGACTCTCCGGCATGCCCCGTAAAACAAGGTCGTCACCCGATGCGCCCTCCGGCTTACGCCAGCTCCGAGGACTCGCGCTACGCGCTCGGACATCTCTCCGCTCCCGGCCCCGCTTCCGTGCGCATCATCCTCCAATTGTTTTCGTGGCATGCCGGAGGGTCTCCGTCCGCTACCTGCCAGCCAGAAGTCGCTGGGGAAAATGGCTGGTGGCAAGGCAACTAGCAGTTCGGATCCTCGCCCGCCTTGACACGGGTCATCATCGCTGACCAGGCATTATTGTCTGCAATGACATAAGAAACGCCATTGATGTACTTGGGGCTCGAAGGCACCACGGCCATGTACATGCTATCGGTGTCCATGCCGTGCATCGCCAGTGCGAGGAATGCCAGCTTGTACGGGGGCATATTCGTCTCCACACATTGGGCGACAGAGGTGATGACGCCGGGCATCTTCCAGAGAGGAGCGTGGAGAGCCTTCTTGGCAATCGCCTTGACGAGGTTGCGCTGGTTCAAGGTGCGCTGATAGTCTCCCGCGGCATAGGCGCCCTGGTCTGGCGGGTCTCCATGGCGGCAGCGGGCGAGCACAAGCGCCTCTTCCCCATCGATGGTCACAGCATCGCCAGCAGGGACGCGAACGCCATCGTAATAGGTGCCCTCGGGAACCTCGACGGTCACACCGCCCAAGTCGTCTACAAGCTGCTCGAACCCGCTGAAATAGATACAGGCGTAGTAGGAGATGTCCACGTTCGCGAATTTCTCGACAGTCTCGATGCAGCAGGAGACCCCGCCATAGGCAAAGCTCGCGTTGAGCTTATCTGTTCCATGACCCGGAATCTCCACGCGCAGATCGCGAGGCAGGGAGACGATGGTCACTTTCTTGGCAAGTTCATCGACGCGAGCAAGCATGATGCTATCGGCACGGGAATCATCCGCGGTGTCTTCACGCGAATCGGATCCGAGCAGAAGAACGTAGTAGGGCTTGCCCGGGAGCGGAGAGGTCACGACCTTGGACACATCTTCGCCCGGCCTCATAGCGGCGGCAAGGCTCGCATACCAGAGAATGAGGCAGATGAGCAGGACACCCAAAACGGCGAGAATGATATTGCGGCGTCTATGGCTGCTTGGGGCAACCGCCTCGCCCACACCATGGGCACCATAAGCACCGGAGCCTGCAACGCGCCGCTCCTCTTTTCGCTCAAACGCGGTAGGGAGGCCGTTGCTAACATGCCGGCGCTCGCTTCGATAGCGGTTTGCCGCGACGTCGCGTGAGAAGGCCTGCGCCTCCTGGGATACAGCGTTGGTTTTGGGTGCAAACGGATCCTGATGGTACGTCGCCTTATGCGTACCCTCTGCAGGCTCTGCAGTATCTTCCGGGTCTCGGTGCCGGTACTTGTTTCTATCGTAGTCTGAAATATCTGCCATGGTCACTTATCCACATTTCACAGCACGCAAAGCAATGCTCTAGCGTTTACGCTCTCTTTACCGAAACAACGGTGAGCGTTCCTTCCGCCACTTTAAAGCGCACGTCCCAGCAGGAGAAACGCATCTCATAGACCCGGTCCGGGTCGTTGTGGTAGGCAGGACGCGGATCGCGCTCGAGCACCTTCGAGAGGACTTCGGCATCCGGGCCAAGCACTTGTTCGTACTCAGCCGGAATCACCACGTCGAGCAAACCTTCATCCGGATTGGAGGCAAACCCGCACACGGCGTCCTTGTGCACATCGGTGTAGGAGATGTAGGGCTTGATGTCGTAGATGGGCGTGCCATCCATGAGGTCGGCGCCGCGCACTCTGAGCACCGTGCCCTGGCTATTCGTCTGGTCCACGGAAACGAGTTCGACCGAAGAGAGACCGATGCTATTCGGCCTAAAGGGAGACCTCGTGGCGAAGACACCTCGCTTCTCGTTGCCCCCAAGGCGGGGAGGACGGACGAGCGGAGAGAAATCCTTGCGCTGGGCCTCAGAGAACCCCCAGAGCAACCAGAGGTGGGAAAAGCCGCTGATGCCACGAAGGGCATCGGGGTCGCGGTATTGGGGCTCGAAGACAATCGTCCCCTCCAGCTCGGGCACAAGCCCGCTCTGGCGCGGGATGCCGAACTTGGTGGGAAACGCGGTATGAATATGAGCAATGGGTTCGATTTCCATGCAAGCTCCCTACAGTGTGTCGATGAGGTCGAAGAGGTCATCGACAATTGAATCAGCTGAGGTTTTCCTCACCTGTTCCCCATGGGCAAAGAGCATACCGCTATCCAGCCCGCATGCAACCCCCACATCTGCATCACGTGCCTCGCCCGGGCCATTTACCACGCACCCCATGACGGCGACCTTGAGCGGCTTGTCAAGCGTGGAAAGCCTGCTCGTCACTTCCTCTGCGATGGGCATGAGATCGACTTGGCATCGTGAGCAGGTTGGGCAGGAAATAATCTCCGGGCGGACCCGCCGCACGTCCACAGCGGCGAGAATACCATAGGCAACGTCAATCTCCTCGACCGGGTCCGCCGTGAGCGAGACCCGCATGGTGTCTCCAATGCCCTCTGCAAGGAGCATACCCAGACCAGCGGCGGACTTGATAGTGCCCTGGCGCACACCACCCGCCTCGGTCACGCCAATATGAAGTGGAATATCTGGCAGCTCGCGGGAAAGCTGGCGGTAGGCTTGCACTGTGGTGCGCACGTCGTGGGATTTTGCCGAGATGACAATATCCTTGAAGCCCCGGCTCTCGAAATGTTCCACGAAATGAGCGGCGGAAAGCGCCAGCTTCTGGGGCTGCGTCAGGTCATCGCGCACAGCGAGCGCGTCCTCCAGCGAGCCGGCATTGACGCCGATGCGGATGGGGATACCCGCCTCTCCGGCAGCATCGATAACGGCATCCACCCTATCGGCAGACCCGATGTTGCCCGGGTTGATGCGGAGCGCGGCAGCGCCATGCTTGGCGGCACCGATGGCAATCTGATGGTCGAAATGGATATCGGCTATGACCGGAATCGGCGATAGCTTTGCAACTTCGCCAAACGCTTCGATAGAGGCACGGTTGGGAATGGCAACGCGCACGAGCTCGCACCCGACACTGGCAAGGCGGCCAATCTGCGCGAGATTGCCCTCGATATCGAGGACGGGGCCCTCATCGAGCCGCAGCATGGGAACGCTCGTCATCGACTGCACCACCACGGGCGCACCGCCGCCAACCTGTACGCTGCCTACAAATACCGGACGGGTTTTCTCGCGCGCGAGTTTCTGCAGTTCTTCAGCCATGAAAAGCCTCCTTAGCAGTAGCAGCTAGTCCTGCCACATCCCTTGGGCTCGGCAAACGCGCCTTGCCTTGCAATGCCATTTAGTGCGGCAGCACGAAATTGATAATGTCTTGTCGCAGCAGTACCACGAACAAGAGGAGGAAGAGCGCGATGACCACAATGGTGATGGCATTGATAACCCGCATCGAGATCTCGCGCCCGATGATTTTCTGGATGACCTCCACCACGATCTTGCCACCATCGAGCGGGGGCATGGGCACAAGGTTAACGATGCCCAGCGAGAGGGAGATGACTGCTATGAAGTAGAGGAGCTGGATGATACCAGCTTCTGCGGACTGCTTGGCAAGCACCGAGATGCCCACGACAGAGGTCGACTGGCTGATGGTATCCGCCGCGGTAACCGGGTTGAAAAGCGAGACGTAGGCCTGCACTGTCATGACGAAGTACTCCCACGAGGCGACAACTCCCTGAGAGAAGCTCAAATGCATGCTCTGGGTTCCGGCATAGACGCCAAGTTGAGGATCCCCGTTAGCGTTTTCTCCCACGACAAGCGTGGTGGTGGCCTCTTGGCCATCGCGCATATAGGAAATCTCTACCTGCTGCCCCACCTGGAGAGTTGCAATCTCTTGGGAGAGAGTGCCCCAATCGGGAGTCTCGACGCCGTTGACTGCGATGATGGTATCCCCTGCCTCGATACCGGCTTCCGCAGCTGGAGCACCTGCCATGACCTCGGCGATGGTCGTCGAGGGCGCGGGAATGCCAATGCCGCAGAACACCACGAGGAAGAGAACGAAGGCGAGCACGATATTCATGAGCGGCCCGGCAAAGAGGACCACAAGACGCTTCCAGCAGGGCAGGCTGCGGTACGTGTGCGAACGCTCTTCATCGAGCAGAGTCTTCTCATCTACTACCTCGCGCGCCTGGCCAAGCTCGTATTCGTCGGTCTTGGGAGCGCAATAGTAGTCGGTTTTGTTCTCCCTGCCGGGCGCGTTGAGCGAACCCCATTCGTCGAGCACGTCGAGCGCAAAGGCAGCATCCTCTTCGGAGATATTGCAGGCAAGAGCCGTGTGCTCGGCGTCCACCTTTCCATGGCGGTAGGCATAGGCGAGCACTGGGCCCAGGTTTGGGTCCTCGGGGCCAGCTTCCATGCCCGTAATCCGGTTGTAGCCACCCAGCGGAATAGCCGTCACGCCATAGCGGGTGCCATTGTGCGTAAAGCCGATACTCGGGCCGGGGAGGCCAATCATGAACTCGGTCACGCGGACGCCAAACCCCTTGGCAGCGACAAAGTGCCCCGCCTCGTGGATGACTACGAGGATGACGAGGACGAGAACGCCGTAGATGATGGTGAGTAGAACATCCATAAGCTGGCTACAGGGCTTTCAGATAGGAGGCAGCACACTTCCGTGCTTCAGCATCCAGCTGCTCGAGTTGGTCGAGCGACTCTACCTTCTCGGCATCGAACGCGCCCATGGTATTTTCCACCGCGGCATCGATATCGGTAAAACCGCACTCCCCCGCCAGGAAGGAGGCGACAGCAACTTCGTTTGCCGCGTTCATGATACAGGGCATGGTTCCGCCCGCACGCCCCGCCTCAAGCGCGAGGGCAAGGCAGCGGAAGGTGTCCAGATCTGGGTCGAAGAACTGGAGCGGAGCAATCTTGGTGAAGTCGATTTCCGCCGCAGGACTCTCCCACCGGTGAGGGTACGAGAGGGCGAACTGGATGGGAATGCGCATGTCGGCAACGCCCAGATGAGCTTTGACAGACCCATCGAGGTATTCAACCATCGAGTGCACGCAGCTCTGCGGATGCACGACGACTCTGATATCGTCCACGCCTACATTGAAGAGGTGATGCGCCTCGATGACCTCGAGGCCCTTGTTCATGAGTGAGGCGGAATCGATGGTAATCTTGGGGCCCATGTTCCAGGTGGGATGGGCAAGAGCCTGGTCACGTGTAACAGAAGCCAGCTGGTCGCGCGAATACCCACGGAATGGTCCGCCCGAGCAGGTAAGCCAGATGCGGCGAGCTTCCTCGGGGGATTCGCCCAAATAGCATTGGTAAATGGCGGAGTGTTCGGAATCCACGGGAAGCAAGGTCTCATGCGTTGAAAGCGGCATGATGAGGTCTCCGCCCACCACGAGGGACTCCTTGTTGGCAAGCGCCAGTGTCCTCCCACATGCCAGCGTTCCATAAGAAGCGCGAAGGCCTGCTGCACCGGAAAGCGCGTTCACAACCACATCGACATCTTCGAGCTCGACGAGGTCATCCACAGCCTGTGCACCAAAACCCACGTGCACGGTCTCGGGAAGCTGTGAAAGCGCGGTTGCATCCTTACACGTTTCATCTCCTATAGCGAGGTGGGAGCAACCGAATTCATTGGCAATGGAAACAGCCTCTTCAACGCGCCTCCCCACGGCAATCGCCACAAGGGAGAGACGGTCGGCATGCATGCGGATGACGTCCAGCGTTTGCGTGCCAATAGAACCGGTTGCTCCCAGCAGCACGATATTCAAGTGTTTCAAAGCATGACTCCCAGCAATGAGAAGAGATATGACCCTCCGTTGACCATGGCAAATGCAGCAACGGAGCCAAAGATGAACGAATCCGAGCGGTCGAGCAAGCCGCCATGGCCTGGCAGAAGGTCGCCCGCGTCTTTCACGCCGAACCCGCGCTTGATATGGGATTCGGTCAGGTCGCCGATAATGTCCGCGATGCCGACCACGATGCCAGAAACAGCAGCCCAGGCAAAGCCGAACCCGCATTCAGGCACGAGGACGGGAATGAGCATCCAGCAAAAGATGCTCGCCGCAATGCCGCACGCGACGCCTTCCCACGACTTCTTGGGAGAAATATGCGGCGCAAACTTGTGCTTGCCGAAGGCAGAGCCACCCAAATAGGCAAGGCCATCGTTTGCCCAGATAGAGGCAAGGACGAGCAGGCAGAGGACACCCCCCTCGATTCCCGGCAAAAACCCTCGCAAAAGGATGAACGATGAGAGCACGAATCCGGTATAGAGGTAGCCAAAGAGGGTAAGCGCGACATCGACGATCGTGTCTTCGATGCGCGAGAAATAGCGGAGCAGCATGAAAATCGCCGCGAGAATGGCAACGAACAAACCAGCTGCCGCAGCGTGATTCAGCTCCGCCATGACCGTGAGCGCAAGAGGTATAAGGGCGGCGGCGGTCGTGCCGATTATCATGTAGGGGTGATAGCCTGCGGTACGCGCCATGCGCAAGAATTCATAGCAACATATGGCAGCCGTGACCGCAATCATAACCGCCGTGGCATACCAGGAAGCAAGGGTGCACAGGGCGGTAATGGCGACGTAAATCGAGCCAAACATGATGCGTTGACGCAAGTCGCTGCCGTTAATCGCCATGAGCCTCTAAGCCACCTTTCCAAAGCGCCGGTTCCTGTTCTGGAACGAGAGCAGAGCTCGTAGCATATCGTAACGGTCGAAATCCGGCCAGAGCACGTCAGTGACATAGAACTCCGCGTATGCAAGCTGCCAGAGCAGAAAGTTGGAGAGCCGCATTTCACCCGACGTGCGGATGCAAAGGTCTGGATCAGGCATGTCGGCGGTATAGAGCCTGCTGGCGATGAGATCTTCGTCGATTGCGCCCGGGGCAAGGGTGCCCGCAGCAACATC
>CADBRF010000024.1 GCA_902796975.1 uncultured Coriobacteriaceae bacterium | reverse complement strand
TACCCGCTACGATGTCACCATCCTCGTGAACGGCCTGCCGCTTGTGCACATCGAACTCAAGCGGCGCGGGGTCGACCTGCGCGAGGCCTTCAACCAGATTGACCGCTACCAGCGCGATTCCTTCTGGGCAGGCTGCGGGCTTTACGAATACGTCCAGCTCTTTGTCATCTCCAACGGGACCTTCACCAAGTACTACTCCAACACGACTCGCTGGCGCCACATCAGCGAGCTCGGTGGCGTTGCCTCAGCCAAGCGCAAGACCAGCGATTCATTCGAGTTCACGAGCTACTGGGCGGATGCGAACAACAAGGTCATTTCCGACCTCGTCTATTTCGCACGGTCCTTTTTCGAACGGCGCACGCTCCTCAACATCCTCACGCGCTATTGCGTGCTCACTGCCGAGCAGCCGCCTGCCCTCATGGTCATGCGGCCCTATCAGATTGCCGCGACGGAACGCGTGCTCAACCGCATCAAGGTCTCCGAGATGAACCCCAAAATGCTCGGCACCATTGACGCAGGTGGATACGTGTGGCACACGACAGGTTCCGGCAAGACCTTCACCTCCTTCAAGTGCGCGCAGCTCGCCTGTGGCGTGCCTGGGGTGGACAAAGTGCTCTTCGTTGTGGACCGCAAGGATCTGGATTACCAGACCAAGCGCGAATACGACCGGTTCGAGAAAGGCGCGGCGAATTCCAACACCTCAACCAAGGTGCTGGAACGCCAGCTCAAAGACCCAAATGCGAAGATTATCGTCACGACCATTCAGAAGCTCGCGAACTTCTGCAAGCGCAACGAGAAATCCGAGGTCTACGGTAAGCACGTCGTCATCATCTTTGACGAATGCCACCGGAGCCAGTTCGGCGACATGCGCAAGCTCATTGGCAAACGCTTCAAGGCCTACCATATCTTCGGCTTTACGGGTACGCCCATCTTCGCGAAGAACGCCAATGCTGCGGCAGACCCCATGCACCCGACCACGGCTCAGGCCTTTGGGCGGTGCCTGCACACCTACAACATCGTGGATGCCATCAACGATGGAAATGTCCTGCCCTTCCGCATCGACTATCTAAATACCGTTGAGGTTGGCGTGGTCCATGACGATCAGGTCTACGACATCGACAGGGAAGGTGCACGCCTGTCCGAAGAGCGCATTTGGGCGAACGCGTGTTATATCCTCAACCACTACGACCAGAAGACCAAACGCGACCGGACCTACAAGCTGAAAGAGAAGCGCGTCCGCGGGTTCAACTCCATGCTCGCCTGCGAGTCCATCCCCATGGCAAAGAGCTATTACAGCACTCTGAAACAGCTGCAGGAGAAGCGCGGCGGGGAGAAGCTTCGCATCGCCCTCATCTACTCCTGGTCTGCCAATGAGCCGGAAGTTGACGGCATCATTGCCGATGAAGAGCTTGATGCCACCCATCTTGATCAGAGCAGCCGCGATTTTCTGGACGCCGCCATCCGGGACTACAACAAGATGTTCGGCACGTCCTACTCCACGTCGGGCGATAACTTCGAGGGCTACTACCACGATGTCTCGCGCAGGATGAAGGAACGCGAGCTCGACATGCTCATCGTGGTGGGCATGTTCCTGACCGGCTTCGACGCGACAACGCTCAACACGCTGTGGGTGGACAAGAACCTGAAGATGCACGGGCTCATTCAAGCCTTTTCCCGCACAAACCGCATTCTCAACTCCGTGAAGACCTTTGGCAACATCGTCTGCTTCCGCGACCTCTCCAAGCAGGTCGATGAAGCGCTCTCGGTCTATGGAGACAAGGAAGCGGGTGGGGTCGTGCTGCTCCAGCCGTACGGGGTCTATCTCACGAAATACAAGGAGTACGCAAACGAGATTCTCTCCAAGTTCCCGCTGGACGGGGATATGCACGAACTGCTGATGACAGTCGAGGCGAAGAGGGCGTTCGTGGTCGCGTTCGGGTCGATTCTCCGTTTGCGCAACGTGCTCACGGCGTGGGATCAGTTCGAACACGATGACGTGTTGACCGAGCGGCAGCTGCAGGATTACCAGAGCTACTACATCGAGACCTACCACGAGCTGCGCAAGAACACCGATGCGGATGCGGTGCAGATTGTCGAGGATTTAAAGTTCGAGGTCGAGCTCGTCAAGCAGGTTGAAGTCAACATCGACTACATCCTCGAACTCGTGCAGAAGTACCACGATGATAACTGCAAGGATAAGACGGTAGTCGCCGATATCGAGCGCGCGATCAAGGCATCGCTGTCTTTGCGCGACAAAC
>CADBRF010000023.1 GCA_902796975.1 uncultured Coriobacteriaceae bacterium | reverse complement strand
GAGCGGCGATAAGGCCGCTCTTCTCCACGACCATCTGGACAATGTCATATAGAGAGCCAGCATACTGGCGCGTTTCGTCTACGAGCGTAAGGAATTCAGAAAGGGACTTGCGGGCTGCCGCACGACACGACGGATCAAGCGATTCCTCGCGAGCCGCCTCGATAAACGGGATACGCCGGATCCGCGCCGTGCTCAGAATTCGTTCAACTGTGGTCTTGCCTATTCCTCGCCGAGGCGTATTGATAACGCGCATGGCGCTGATATCGTCAGCCGGGTTCACCGCGATCTTGAGATAGGCCATGACATCGCGAATTTCGGCTCGGTCAAAGAATCGCGTGCCACCAACAATCCGATAGGGCACGCCAGCGCGGAGGAACATATCTTCGAGAGTGCGTGACTGTGCATTCGTACGGTAGAAAAGAGCAACATCATTGTAGGAAACGCCTTCATCATGAAGGCGCTCGATTTCAGAGGCAATCCACCTGCCCTCGTCGCGTTCATCGGCAGCCAGGTAGACAGCGACCTTCTCCCCCATGCCCTTGTCGGTGAAGAGGCGCTTATCCTTGCGCGTCTGGTTATGAGAGATGACCGCGTTTGCGACTTCGAGAATGGTGCCCGTAGACCGGTAGTTCTGCTCAAGCTTGATGGTCTTTACCTGGGGCCAGTCACGTTCAAACTCGAGAATATTTCGGATATCTGCACCACGCCAAGAATAGATACTCTGGTCGTCGTCGCCGACGACCATGAGGTTGCCGTGCGCCTTGGCGAGAAGCTTCGTAATCATATACTGGGCGCGGTTGGTGTCCTGATACTCATCGACGAGGATATAACGAAACCTATCGCCATAGGCATCTCGAACTGCAGTATTGCCAGCAAGCAACCGGTACGCATTGAAGAGGAGGTCGTCAAAATCCATGGCATTCGACCGCTTGAGACGGGCATCGTATGCCTTGTAGACCCGAGCTGTCGCCTTCTCGAAAGGGTCGGACGCCTTTCGGCTGTACTCCTCTGGATCCACGAGCTCGTTTTTCGCTGTGGAAATGCGATTGCGGATGCCATTTTCCGGAAAGCTCTTTGAATTGATGCCAAGACTCGACACGACGTCCTTGATGAGGCGTTTCGAATCGTCAGCGTCGTAAATCGTGAAGTTTGAGGTAAATCCGAGCTTGTCCGCCTCAGACCGAAGCATACGCACGCACATGCTATGGAAGGTGGATATCCACATGCCGCGGATGCCGCCAGAAAGCAAGACTTCCAGCCTCTCTCGCATCTCCTTGGCCGCCTTGTTCGTGAAAGTGACGGCAAGGATATTCCAGGGGGCAACGCCGCAATCGCTCACGAGGTGCGCGATACGATAGGTCAATACACGCGTCTTGCCGCTGCCTGCTCCCGCAAGGACGAGGAGCGGCCCTTCAGTAGAGAGCACGGCTTCGCGCTGTGCATCATTAAGCGAGCTCAGATCTATCACGCAGTCTCCATTCTCCTAGCTTCAAAGTTCATGCCGTCTTCGGAGAGGGCTACGCCTGAACTTCTTTCATAACGCGCAAGATGACCCCCCAGATATCGCGGATATCTTCTCCCCGCAAGGGACCTTCAGTCATGTTCTCGAGTCTCTCAAAGATCCGTTCTTCTCGAGCGGGATCATACGTCTGTTCGCCTACGAAAGGCTTCAACCCCCGGATGGTGAGGGAATGACCAGCCCGTTCGTTTAGCAAGGCAAGAATTTCCTGGTCGAGCTTGTCAATCTGCTCTCGATGCTGTGCAATGCCTTTTTCCGCTTCGGCTGCAGTAGTCATGTGGTTACCTCCATATGTAGATAGTTATCGAATACAAAGTGCGCACGTCTTCTCTGTACTTTCTAAGAGAGATGTCTGCTAGCGGCGGTTCCCGCGTTCAATATGTTGAGTTGCAGAACGTCGCTCACGTGCCTTGTTGCGAACGCTTCCCTTTGCGCCACTTGGAGACCCCGCCGCGGATGGCTGCGCCGTTTTCCGCGTTGGCAGCGCGCCGCCGAACCTTGCTCCGATTCGTCTTGCAAGCGACCGCAGATATTCAAGCAGGAAGGCGTCCAAGAGCCATTTTGCTAGGAAGGAAACGACAAGCCCGAATACTATGCCAGCGAGAACATCGCTCACATAGTTGACACCCAGATACAACCCGGCAGTGGAGACAAGTATACCGAGCACGAGAAAGGGAGCGGTCTTACGCACGCCTCGATACTGAAGAATTGATCCAATCGCTGCAAACGAGAGAAAGGCGATATCACTGGGAAAAGAATACCCCGCCTTGCTCACACCCATAACAGCTGATACCCCAATCCCCGCATCACAAGGGCGAACCCTGCCAACGAGCGGTTCCAGAATGAGGCAGCAAACGACAAGGGAAATAACAAGTGAAACAGCCACACATGCAGCCGTTTCGCGCTTCTCAGCGGAGAAGGCAAATACTATGGCAACGACGATCCAGATAAAGCCGTGCCGGCCCAGAGCGGAGACAAGAGCCGCAACTTGAACCAGACTATCTACTCTCATGGATTGCAGAAACAGCAGAAACGCTGTGCCCATGTTCTTTCCCCACTTCTACCTGGAACGCCCTCATTAGAGCAGAAACACTTTTGCCCCGAAATACAGGAGAACAATCGCGCCGACGATTATGCGGTACACGCCAAAGGCAGTGAAATCATTCTTCTTGATATAGCCCATGAGGAACTTGATGGAGATTACCGAAACGACAAAGGCGGTCACGACGCCCACGACGAGCACAGTAAGTTCCAGAGCCCCGAAAACAGAAGCTCCGCCGGCAATAGCCATACTATATTTGATTGTCTTGACCATGCCCCATCCGAACATGATGGGGATGGCAAGGAAGAAGGTGAATTCTGCCGACGCTGTCCGCGAGCAACCAGTGAGCATACCGCCGATGATAGTGGCACCGCTCCTGCTTGTGCCGGGGATGATCGCAAGACATTGGAACAAGCCGATCTTCAGCGCCGCCTTCCAATCTATTTCATCGACAGTCTTGATAGCGAAGAGCTGGTCGGGGTCAGGTGACCCGTCCTCCAACAGGGGAAGCTCCTCTCCGCCGATGCAACGGTCGTGAACATACTGCGTGAAACGATGCCTATTTCGACGTTCGAGCGCGATGAAAATGATGCCGTAGAGGATGAGCATGGCAGCCACAACAGTGGCATTGTAGAAGTGCTCATGGACCCAATCGTCGAGAAGGAGACCAACAATCGCAGCGGGTATGCAGCCAATAACGACCATGCCCCACAGGCGCCACGTGGCCTTTTTC
>CADBRF010000022.1 GCA_902796975.1 uncultured Coriobacteriaceae bacterium | reverse complement strand
GAACTGGGCACTTGCGAAATAAAAGGGGAAGCTCATGATTCGGCAGACATGGCCCATCACGATGATTCCCGCCAGAACAGAGAGCTCAGACCGGACCAGATAGAGCTTCTTGACCGTTGGACCCTTCTCCAAGGCGCCAATGAACATAACCACAAAGTACATGAGCACACCTGTCACGGCATTGGTGAGCAGGTTGATGATGTCGTAGACCACCGGAGCATTCATCTGCAGGGAGCCAAGGGCTATGCCGAGGGCGGTAATTGCCCCTGGGACCTCCCCTCCCAGAATGAACTGGAGGAAATTGGGCAGACTGAAGAGCACGACAAGAGCAGTCCAGGGGATGTAGAAGGCAAGAGGATGCTCGTGCAGGGGCTTTGCGCACAAGATGCAGAACGCGATGACAAAGGGAGCCGCGAGAACGACATCAGGGATAAAGCCGGGTAGATAGGAGAACATGAGCGCCTTTCCAGTGACGTGGGCTTGGAACCGGAGACATTGTATACACGTCAGCTGAGCAGGGCAAAGGCCAATACGCCAACGTAACACCCGGGCTACAGGCGAAGCTCAAACCAGCACGTCCTCTGGCGACTCCTCTTACGCAGTGCGCTACAATTGCGAGCATGGAACAGTTGGACAAGACATACGAGCAGAAGCGGCTCATCGCGGCCGTAAAGAAACTCGGATTTCCCGAAGAACTCGGATACGTGCTCGCTGACCAGCTTGGTGGCCCCTGGTCTATGCATCGGATGACCGGCTATCTCCTGAGCGCGCGGCCCAACAGCGTGGAGGACATCGCCGACGAGCTCTTTGCCATCCTCGAGCACCGCCACGCCATCGTGGACAAGAAGATAACCGAGACGGCAAATGCCAAATGGAACGACTGGCTCAATTCGCCGGAGCAAGATTAGGCTGAACGAAAGCTGATGACCCGCAATGAATGACGGCACGTATTCGATTCGCCCCTACGCCTTCATCGTGTCCTTCGGCGTTGTGAGCATGCTCATGGATATCGTCTACCAGGGGGCGCTTGCGGTGCAGGGACCCCTGCTCGCCTCGCTCGGAGCGACCGCCTTTATCGTCGGCCTCGTTTCTGGCTTGGGCGAGGCAACCTCCCTAGCTGGCAGACTATTCTCAGGTCCACTTGCAGACCGGACCGGCCGCTACTGGACTTTTGCCATCCTCGGCTATGCCGCCACGGCGCTGGCAGTGCCCGCGATGGGGTTTATCGGCAGCCTGATTGGTGTATCGCTTCTTGTCATCTTCGAACGCTTTGGCAAGAGTCTGAGAACTCCCAGCCGTGACGCCATGATCTCGCATGCCGCAAGTGCCGTTGGCCGTGGCAAGGGCTTCGCCTTGCACGAGGTCATGGACCAGATTGGCGCCATGGGAGGCCCGCTTATCGTCGCCGCCCTCCTCTCCGCCACGGGCAACGATTACCGCGTCGCCCTCGGCATCCTCATCATCCCGGGCATCGCGGCAATCTGCGTGCTGCTGGCGCTCCGCCACAAGATGCCCAACCCCGCCATATACGAGGCCGAGGAGAAAACCAGCGACTCAGAGGACGATTCAGCAGCCAAGCCCACAAAGCTGCCCAAGCTTCCCCGCCTCTTCTGGATCTACACCTTCGCCTGCGGCACGATGCTCATCGGCGTCGCCACCTTTGGTGTCCTCTCATTCCATATGGTTGCGACAGGGCTTTGCAACGCCGCCTTCGTCCCTGTGCTCTATGCCATTGCCCAGGGCATCGATGCAGTCTTCGCAGCCATCACCGGCGTCGCCTACGATAAACATGGTCCACGCGTCCTGCTCGTCCTCCCCTTCGTCTGCGCCGCTATCCCCTTTTTCGCCTATACGCAAAGCCTCGCCCTCGTTGCCGTGGGCATCGTGCTCTGGGGAGCGAGTCTCGGCATTCAGGAGTCCACGATGCGCGCCGCCGTCGCGGGGATGGTGCCTTCAAACCAGCGCGCAAGTTCCTATGGCATGTTCTCCGTTGCAACGGGAATCGGGCAGCTCATAGGCGGAATTGCCGCAGGAGCTCTCTACGGCATCTCTCCGGTTGCGATTATCGTCTTCGCAGTTGTGGTTGAGGCAATCGCCTTTGTCCTGCTGGTCACCGCGCTCAAGCGTTCCTCTGCCCAGGAGTAGGAAAACCGCTCGACGTTGCCGACAAGACGGTGGCAGCGAAAGCTAGGCGATGCCTGCAAGCTGGAGCGCCAAGCGAATGCTGAAGATAATGACCACCACGAGAATGACAGGGCGGACGATTGCGGACCCCTTGTTCGAGAAGAGCGAAGCCCCAACGTAGTTTCCCGCGATGTTGAACACGCCTGCAACAAGTCCGAGCCCGATGAGAACTTGGCCGTTGAGAAGGAAAACGACAAGTGCGGTGACGTTAGTGGTGAGATTGATTGCCTTGGTCACGCCCTGAGCCTTGAACACATCGAGGCGGGCAAGGCCGCACAGGAGCAGCATGAGGAAGGTCCCCGTGCCGGGCCCGTAGAAACCATCGTAGACGCCAACGCCGAAAGCGATTGCCATGCAGAGTGCCATCGTCTTTGCAGTGCCAAAGGCCGGTTTGTCGCTATTGAGGTCCTTCTTCCAGATGACATAGCCGCCGACAAACGGAAGCGCTATGAGCATGAAAATCATGAGGAAACGCTCGCTAGCAATAAGCGAGAGATGAGCCCCAACAGTCGATCCGAGCAATCCGCACACAACCGCGGCGCCCGCTGTTTTCCAAGGTATGTAGCCACGTCTCGCATACCTGAAGGTCGCAACAGAGGTGCCCATTGACGAAGAGAGCTTATTCGTCGCGATGGTCAGGTGAGCTGGTAGGCCGCAGAGAAGGTAGGCAGGCAATGAGATGAGGCCTCCACCGCCACCTATTGCGTCCACGAGGCCAGCGAGGAAGAGCATGGGACAGATGACAAACAGCGTCCACAGAGGCAAGCCGCCTGTAATAAAGCTCAGAATATCCACTGCCCAACCGTCCTTCTCCCGAATTTACGCGTGGGCATCATACTACGCTGCCCGCACGGTGAGAACGACGTCAGCGGGCAAGCGGGGCAGATGCCCGCCTGCCCTGCGCGGTGGGTTGACGATTGTGGGGAGCTGTCCGCAGAATGCGGAGTTGAGCTAGTCTCCGTCCGCCTTCAGGACGGTATCAAGCGCGTCTTCAACATCCATGAGAGGCCCGTGCTCCTGAGCAGCGTCCTCAGTCTCTTCAGCCTGCTCGGCACGCTCAGATGAAGAGCTGCTGGCAGCTTTGTTCTTCTCGCGCTCATGCTCTGTCAGCCACTTGGCGGCATTCGAGTTGTAGCGCATCTGGATGACCTCGAGCACCACCGAGAACACCATGGCGAAGTAGACCATGAGCTTCTCCATGTGCATGCCCAGAACCTCGATGCCGGAGTTGATACCAAGCGAATCAAGTACGAGCAGGACGCCAATCGCCGCGATAAAGGCAAGGGCAAGTATCTTCATCTCCACATGCTTGTTGATGAAATTGGAGATGGGATCGATGAAGACCATCATGAGGATGATGGCGATGAGAACAGCAAGAATCATGACGATAAGGTGGTCGGCCAGACCAACCGCCGTGATGACAGAGTCGATGGAGAAGACGATATCCATCACCATGATGGTGCCAACAGCCTGGGCAAGGCCAATCTGCCGCTTATCCGCGTGTTCTTCCGAATGGTTCGCCTTGAGCTCCTCCAGCCCGAGCACGCTTTTTAGCTCGGTAATGCCCTTGTAGATGAGGTAGGCACCACCAAAGAGGAGGACAAGATCGCGCACGGAGAAGCCGTGGACGAAAAAGCCCAGGTTAAGCGTGAACAGGGAGTTGGTCATATGCACCAGTGCCGAGGCGAAGGCGAGGAAAATGCACCGCGAGACAAAGGCGCCGGCAAGGCCGAGCTTGCGGCCAATGTGCTGCTGGTTTTCGGGCAGACGGTCTGATGTAATGGAGATGAAGACGATATTGTCTACGCCGAGAACTATCTCCAAGAAGGTCAGCGTGACGAGGGTGATCCAGGTCTCAGGCAAGCTGAAAATCGACAGATCCACAGTTGAGCTCCTTCAGTCATAAAGAGGACCCATGGTTCACGCCGCCTTATGCGACTTGAACCACGGGTCTGACTGTTTCAGGCATGCCAGGCTGTTACGCCACGCTTGTTGAACATACCCCGCAACCGCTAGGCGGCTACGCTAGCTACTCCCCCATGGGACCTCAAGTTTGTCCTGCATGCGCACCAGTCCGAGCCGTGCGCAACTGGTTCGCAAACTACCGGGAACACTTGAAAATGTCAACAACAGCCATGTGACACTCGAAAACCGGATGCCAAAAATCGCCTGCTGGTCATAGCGAAAATGGTACAGAGGTGGTCATTCA
This sequence comes from uncultured Coriobacteriaceae bacterium, assembly GCA_902796975.1. GTDB lineage: Bacteria > Actinomycetota > Coriobacteriia > Coriobacteriales > QAMH01 > CADBRF01. Next base: position 737 of record CADBRF010000022.1, on the reverse strand, counting down.
GCAGCGAAAATCTGTGCGAATGTACAGAAAAGTGAAACGCTGCAGTTCATTGCTGCTATACTGCTGAACCCATGAATGTGCAAACGCTTCTCACGCAAATCGACTCCTTCGTCTGGGGTCCCATCATGATATGCCTGCTGCTTGGCACGCATATCTTCCTTACCATTCGCATGGGCTTTATCCAACGGCGCATCCCGCAGGCAATTCGCATGTCCACTGTTGCCGATGAAGAGGCCGAAGGCGATGTTTCTCAGTTCGGCGCCCTTGTCACCGCGCTGGCAGGCACCATTGGCACCGGGTCTATCGTGGGCGTGGCAACCGCCATCATCTCTGGCGGCCCAGGTGCCGTCTTCTGGATGTGGCTCACGGGTGTCTTTGGCATCGCGACCAAGTACGTTGAGGTCTATGCATCCACCCGCTACCGCGTCAAAGACAGCGATGGTCAGATGCTCGGTGGTGCCATGTATGCCTGGGAGCGCGCTTTCAAGCGTGGGGATGGCTCCACTCCCTGGTGGGCAAAGCTCGGTGCTGTCTCCTTCGCCCTCTTCGCCGTCATCGCCACGCTGGGTACAGGCTCTGCCGTGCAGTCATCGGCTATGACGGGCATCATCTGCGGCAACTTCCCACAGGTCCCCACTTGGCTCGTCGCGGCCATCATCTGCATCGCCACCATCGCGGTCATCTTCGGCGGTGTCAAGTCCATCGCCAAGGTATGCGAGAGACTCGTCCCCTTCATG
>CADBRF010000021.1 GCA_902796975.1 uncultured Coriobacteriaceae bacterium | reverse complement strand
TTTTGGGCGTGTGCGGACGAATGGAGTTTTCCCGTGGGCAAGTTGAGCCATATTGATGATTTCGACAACCAAAGCAAGCCGTCCCCTGCACCGTCAACTGCGGATGCTGCAAAGGTTGAGCCGGCTCCTCAGGCAGCCCAGCCAACTGCTCCCGCGCAGGCCGAACCTGTCCAAAATAGCGTGCAGGAGCAATCTGCAGCGCCAAGCCCCGTCGCCAAACCAGAGCCGAAAAAGACAGAGGCCGCCGCAAGCGTCAATATGACCGCAGCAGATGAGATTGACTTTCACGGGCTGAATTCAAACGAGCGTGTCGGAGCTGGCCATGGAGTTCTCATAGGCATCGCAGTAGTACTCTCCATTGCCGCTATACTGTATGTTCTCAACTACTGGTTCAACTTCATCTAGGTGACCTACATGACAGAAACGGACCCTGGCCGCAGCAGGGATTTGGATAAAGAGGCAGACGAGCTGCTTCGCGATATCGAAGATGCTGGCGAGCTTACCAGCAGCTTTGTGCTCCGCACCACGGAGCATCCTGAAGACCTCGATCCGAGCGATATGAACCAGGAGGTCTCACGTCCATCTGCTCCTGCCGCCGCTATCGAGGAAGACGAGAGCGTTGCCGATCCTGTGGTCGTCATGCCCGACGAGCCAGCCCGGCACGAGGGGCTTCACAATGTCCAGGCTGATGAGGAATCCGAAGAAGAAGAGGAAGATGCGCGCCTGCACCGGCGCCACCTGCGTAACTTGCTCCTCTTCGCGATAATTGTCCTTGCTATTATTGCGGCAACTATCGGCGTCTTTATCTGGCACAACAGCATCGCCCCAAGCGAGACGGTGCCCGATACCGAGGCGCTTGCCACCAACAGTGCAGGAGCGAATGCCACCTCGTTCGAAGAGCTTGACGCTTCATACGTCCCGGAATACGCCTCCTTCTTTGGCAAAACGCTCGATGAGATATCTTTCGCAGATTCCTCTTCCATGTTCTTCTCGTCTGGAGAGTCTGAAGAGGCGAGTGATGCGGATATCCCAAGCATGAAGTCAATCGTTGATGGTTCGCTTCTAGACGAACATGGTGCCAAGGTCGCCTCCGTCCAGCTCGGGTTCGATGCAGACGGCAAGGTCGTATACGTCTATGCGCTCTACGACCTCGATGCCGTGGGTGTCGCGGATGCAGATTTCCGCGAATTCGCGAATGAGAGCACGGTGCCCAAATCGCTTCTCAAAGAAGCGGGCCTTGCCGATGTGCAGGTAAAAGCAGCCAAGGTCACGCTGTCTGATGAACCCAGTGCGCTCGTTTCTGATGATGACAAGGGCAAACAGGAGTGCGTGTTCGCAGGGGATACCGGTCTGAAAGATGGCCCCACCCAATGGGAGCTCACCGAAACGTATGCGCAGAGCACGGGCAGCCAGGCGTCTGATAATCGCCTCATGCGCACCATGTTGCTCGAGCTCTGGTAGTTCTCCGGAGCTGAACCGCCCACGCGCAGATTTCGCACGGGAAAACATTTCCCCTTGCATGAGCTTTTGCGGTATCGTAGAATTCTCACGTTTGTAGAAGCGGGGGCAATACGGCCCTCCACCTTTCGACGAGCTGTTGCTCAGTTGTCTGGTCATGTAACACGAGCGCATCCACAAGAGGGGCGTCTTTCGTGCTGTATGCCTGCCGGCTGTCTCAGCTCGGCAGGCTTTTTTATTGGAGGTGAGCGACATAGCCGCTCAGGAGTCACGTGTAAACGGCGAAATTCGAGCTCAGAAGATTCGGCTCATCGGCGTCGACGGCAGCCAGCTTGGTATCTTCGGTAACGCAGATGCCCTGCGCATCGCCCGGGACCAAGGCCTTGACCTGGTCGAGATCGCCCCGAATGCCGAGCCGCCTGTCTGCCGTATCATGGACTATGGCAAGTACAAGTACGAACAGGCGATCAAGGCTAAGAAGGCTCGCAAGAACCAGACCAAGATCGAGATCAAAGAGATGAAGTTCCGCCCGAAGATTGACAAGGGCGACTACGAGACCAAGAAGGGTCACGTTATTCGCTTCCTCGACAAGGGCAACAAGGTCAAGATCACGATCATGTTTCGCGGTCGCGAAATGGCCCATCCTGAGCAAGGCCTGTCGATACTCGAAAAGCTCGCTGACGACCTGAAGGACATGGCCGTCATCGAACAGCAGCCTAAAATGGAGGGTCGCAACATGCATATGATGGTTGCGCCACTGCCTAAGGATGCACGTAAGAACGTTAAGTCATCAAACCAGAAGGAGAACGCCAATGCCTAAGATGAAGACCCACAAGGCAGCCGCGAAACGTTTCCGCACCACCGGTACGGGCAAGATCATGCGCGGCAAGGCTTTCAAGAGCCACATCCTCACCAAGAAGACCGCAAAGCGCAAGCGCGGCTTCCGCCAGGAGACGACTGCAGCTCCCGCAGACGTCAAGATGATCAAGCGCAACCTCGGTATCTAGTCTGCACTCGCAGTTGTTATTCGTTTGAGGAGTTGAATCTCAATGTCTCGTGTTAAGCGTTCCGTT
>CADBRF010000020.1 GCA_902796975.1 uncultured Coriobacteriaceae bacterium | reverse complement strand
GAGAAATACGACGTGCCATAGGCAAATGCACTCATCCAGGGGCCGACTTTGCGCCCGCCCAGAACAAACCCGTCGACATTTGCCGCGCGTTTGCGGCAGTAGTAACCGATATAGATGGTCACCGCAAAGAACACGATGAGCATGGCGATCTTCAAAGCCATGGAAAGCTCTCCTCCCGCTTGCCTTGAGCATCCACACCCCAAATGTGGATTAAATATGAATATTCGCGAAATAGTACGCAAATATTCGCATGAATTCACAGATTAATAACTCACCGGTGTGTATAGATACGTGATAGGGCAAACCCTGACACCACACCCTGCAGCTGTAAGAAAACACGTATAGGGAATTGTGGCAAGCGAAAAGTATATCCGAAAAACACGCGCCCTGGAGCTAGGTTATAAAAACCCAAACTCCAGGGCGTTTCTCATCCTTCTTGTGTTTATGCTCGCTACATGATGGGCGGCACGTAAATCTTCATGCGGCTCTGCGGAATCGCCTTCTTCGCCAGCTCCGCACAGCCCTCCGCGATGGTCTCGAGGCGGTTTCGGGGAACACCCATATACATCATGTCCTCGCCGATATCGCTCGACGCTCTGCCGCCATAGCAGCCGAACGAGATGTTGGGCTCGTCGTTCATATAAGGCAGAAGCGTCGCCTCCACGCACTGGGCATTAAAGCCGCTGGCATGGAACGTATGCCGATGGCCATCGAAATAGGACATGGACATCGACAGCCACATCATCTGCTCGGGCGTGCCGGTGAAAACGATGACCTCTGGATGCCTCGTGCATTTTCCCAGCGGCTGCACAAGCGTGGCGCGCTTGGAATGAGGCGGGAGCGTGGGGCGCTCCGCTACCATCTTGGCTGCCGCCTCGGCATCCACGACCTTGTGGAAGAGTACATAGATCTCGCCCGTGGCGAGCTTCTCGGGCACGCCGGTCATGCCAAAGATGGACGTGCCATCGGGGCAGGAATGGCAATGCGGAGGCATGAGAATGCTCGCACCACGGCGCGCGGCGTTCATGCTCTGACAGTAGCGGAGCTTCTCCTTGGGGAAGGGCACATCAGGCAGGGGCTCGTCTTTGTCGATGATGCCTACCGCCACGGGATGCCAGCGCAAATCGAGCGCCTCCATAATGGTCTTCTCGCACTCCGCATAGTGCTTCTGCTCTTCCTTGGAGATGGGCTCGGCACGCGGTTCATCTTTGTAGGGGTCGTATTCCTGCGCCCCCGCAAGAGGCACGATAGTGATAGCACGTTTAGGGCACTGGCCAGAACAGGTGGTGCAGCCCACGCACGCATCCATGTTCGTGGCAACAGGCTTGCCATCCTCCCCCTGTTCAAGGCAGTACTGGGGGCAAAAAGCGACACACAGACCGCAGGCAACGCAACGGTTGGGGTCGTGGACGAATTTGTAGAAAGCAGTCATAGCTTGTTCCCTTCGATGGAAGAAGGCATCTGGTTAAGGGCAGAAGTCTACTCAGTGGGGCCGGTTCCCCACATCTCGTAGATGCGCTCGCCAGCGGCGTTTGTCATCTGATAGCTGCAGAAGGGAATGATGCGCCCGTCCTTCATGGCAACCGTCATCGAGCACTCGCGCATACGCTCGACCGTGGTGGTCATTGCATCCATGTAATTCATGATGATGAGACTAATGCCATGGTAGAGGTTGACACCCTTCTTGTGGAGGATATCGGGCAGGACCGAGCCCTGTGGGCTGGTCGGATCGTAGTAGCTCATATACTCCTCGCGGCTGAGGCCACGGGTAGCTGGGATGTATCCGCCATCTTCTGCCGGCATGAGGAAGGTACCCGTGTCGCAAAGAGCAGGCGATGTGCCGAGCGGCATAATATCGGAAACCCTGATGCGGCCCTCTGTCTGCTCCTCGATGCCGTAAATGGTATCTCCAGCAGTGTAGGGCGCATACTTGGACGGCTCGAAGCGTCCGCTCGTGAACGCGGGCTGCAGGGCAACCCCGATGACGACATCCGCGTTTTCCCAGGCAAAGTCAATGACCTCGCCAATGCGGTCGTCGTTGACGCCCTTGACGATGGTCATGCAGAGCACCACCTGAATGCCCACTTCACGGCAGTTCTCGATGCAGGCGAGCTTGTCGTGCAGGAGAGCTCCCCTGCCGCAAATAGACTCGTACGGGTCCTCATCGATGCCGTCGAAGGAGAGGTAAATGCCTGTGATACCAGCCTCGACGAGCTTCTCGAGGTACTGCTTGGAGCGGCCGATGACAATGCCGTTGGTATTAATCTCGATGCCCCAAAAACCATGGCTCTTGGCCATGCGCACGATATCGGGCAGGTCAGCGCGGACTGTCGGCTCACCGCCCGTAATCTGCAGACCAGTCTCTGGCCCAACGTTCTCCGCGAGAGTGGTGACGAGGTTTTCAATCTCCTCGAAGGTGATGCCATCGGTGGGGAAATCCGCCGCCATGAAGCACACGGGGCAGCGTGCATTGCACCTGCGGGTGACCTCGATTTCCACAAGCGTGCCACGGCGTAGATGACGCCTGCAGATGCCACAGCTCTTCGGACATTCATCGGTGACGGGCCAGCTCCGCCATTTGGGGAGCGTGGGCTTGGTATCCATGGACTGAAGCCACAGATAGTGGCCTGCATCTGGCCACACATAGGTGATGGTTTCACCATGATCAGGGCAGGTGCGGCGCATCCACACCTTTCCTTCTCCATCGGAATAGACTTCCGCGGGAAGCTGCTTGAGGCAATGGGGGCACAGGGCGTGCACCTTCTGCAATATCTTCTCAGCCATAGAAAATCCCTTGTTTGCGACTGGTGTGGGGAGACTCCTGAAAAGGAAAGCGCATGCCTGGAGCTGGATATAACCCCTGGACATGCGCTCTCTACTTCACTTGCTTATCTCAGATGACCTTCGGTCTCCTCCGGGGCATGCGCCGGAGCCTCCGCGCCATCTTCTTCCTCATCAAAGTACTGACGCGGATCGTGGTTGTCGTTCGGCCTTGCAACAGCCTTGATGCCCAGGAAGTCAGCCCACTGGAGCACACGCGTGGGGACATAGATGCCCGTCTGGCACTTTGCCGCTTCCTGAAGCGCACGAGCGCAGGAAAGGCAGTGGGCAAGATCCTCCGGCTCATCGACATCCGCAACAGGTGCGAGATAGGCGCTGGGAATATCGGAGTTCTTCAATTTCTCGACATAGCCATCGAGCGCGGGGCGACCGTCCATGTTGTAGTAGATGCCCTGGTGGTTGATGGGAGTATCGAAATTGAAGCCGACGAGCGAGGTACCGCACTCCTGGCAGGGAGCCTGGACAAAGCCTGGCGTGCCAAGAACTTCGTCGAAGTAGTCGAGCCACTGGAAGGCGAGCGTGACGTGGCTGCGAGGCAGAGTGGGAATATCCGCACCGATGGAGACAATGGCGTGGTAGCCCTGGTCGAAAATCTGCTGGAAGGCGTAGTCGAAATGGTCGTCGAAGGTCGCGCCCTTGTCGGCCATGTAATGGATCTCGCGCGGCCACTCGCCCAGCTCGTCAATGGTCTGCTTCATGAGCTCGACGTTCTTGGCGGGCGTCGTGGAGATGAAGAGGTCATAGCTGCGCTCGGGTGCGCTGGGGTCTGCCTCCCGCTCAGCCTTATTCGCGGCATCGAGGTCATCCATGCACCACATGGCAAGCTCGGTCACATCCCAGAGACTGCGCTTGAAAAACTGTGCAGCCTGCTCCTGCGAGAACGAACCTCCGCGCTGGACCGTCAGGCGCGTCTTGACCAGACCCGGAATGGGGGGTTTGGAGAAGATGAGAATCGCGTACTTCTTCTTCATTCTTAGTCCTTCCTTCTGATACGGCAGGGAATGCCGTTGTATATCCATGTGCCAATGAGCGGTTCTGGAGTCATATCCACCGTGCCCCTGGTGAGCAAATTGACGTTGGACGTGAAGCAGCCGGAGAGCCCCGGGAGACCCTTTTCTTCTTCTGGGTACCACCAGCCGTATTCTGCAGATGCTACACCATCTACAATATCCGAAATGGTCACGTACTGGAGAATCTCGATATCAGGCGTGTCCTTCCTTGAAATGAGGCAGGCATCTCCCTCTTCAAGACCCAGGCGGGCAGCAGTTGCCGCCGACATCTCAACCGTAGGCTTAGGGTGCGCCTTTCTGAACGAGGGAACCTCGAAATAGGACGATGCCCAGTAGGGTTGCTTGCGCGCACCGGTGATGAGGGTGACGCACCCTTCTTCTTCCAACACGCTGTCATCATGCACACCTGGTACGGGAAACCAGCCGGGAACATAGCCAGCGCCCAAGCTTTCGAGAAAGGAGTTACCTAGCTCTATCTTGCCGCTTGTTGTGGCAAAGCCCTGGGGCTCTCCTGTTTCTGGATTGGTAATCAGGTGTTTGTAGAACTGGGGGCTTCCGCCCGCGATGCCGGAAATCTTGAAGTTCTCCCAGCTCATTCCCGTAGGAGCAATGGTTCGCGCAAGTTCTTCGGTGAGGTCTTTCGCAGGCCAATCTTCCTCGCTCTGCCCCATCCTGAGCGCCAGAGCCCGGAGAATCTCATAATCTTCCTTGCGCTCAAACGGTGGTTCAACAGCACGGGGGCCTCCATAACAGAAGTCCTCCACGCCGCCCATAGCCTGGAATGCCGGGCGTTCGATGGCCCCAGCTGCGGGCAACACGTAATCGGCCATCTGAGCCGTGGGCGACATGAGGTACTCGAGCACGACCACAAGGTCCATTCGCTTGAACGCTTCAAGCACGAGCTTTGTATCTGCATAGGTGACGAGCGGATTGGCGCCATCGCAGATAATGGCGGAGATGCGGTAGGGCTCATCTGTGACGGCTGCCTTCCAGACGCGCACGGGCAGCGCACTCGTGAGATATCGAGCCGGAAGGTAGCGGTCGAGCTTGCCCGTAAGCTTGCAGGCACGCTCCCATCCCGCCCAACTCTGCAGCCCGCAATCAGGCTCGTTGAGCCCATGGGCACGCGATTCCCCAGAAAGACGGTCGGAGCCCTCCAGTTCAAGCTCGGAGAGGAAGCTCGGAGCGGTGTTCAGACGGCAGGCGCCGGGAACATCGACATTGCCCGTGATGGCACGAAGGCTCGCAAGCACACGGTGGAGCGGGGCAGTGTTAGGCCCAATCTGGTCGACGCCACGACCGGAGAGCAGACCTGCCGGAGGATTGGTAGCAAAAAGGCGGGCAGCTTCCACAATGTCATCCACAGCGATATGAGTGATTTCGGAAGCCTCTTCAAGCGAACGCTCGTGAGCGGCGGCGGAAAATTCCTCGAAGCCGGAACACCAGTCGCGCACGAATTCCTCGTCGATCCAGCCGTTATCGATAATCACGCGTGCAAGCGCGTAGGCAAGCACGGTATCGGTACCCGGATAGGGGTGGAGCCACACCGTCGCGTGCGCGGCAGTAACGGAAAGGCGCGTATCAACCACAATGAGATTGCCGCCACCTTTCACATACTGCGAGATGGTGCGCCAGAAGAGCGAATTGTCAGATTCCGCTGGATTGGTACCCCACAGGATGAGACAGCCAGTCAGACTGGGATCGAAGTTCACCTCTATAGACCAGCCATAGGTCATCGTATCCATCCAGATGCGTGGGTTCCAGCAAATGGGACCAATGCCCATGTTGTTGGGGCTCCCGAGGAGATTCATGAAACGGTGGAGGGGCCAGTAGACGGCATGGGGCCCGCCGATAGCACTAGCGAGCGTCCAGGGTCCATATTCATCCACGAGCTGTTTAAGCTTTGCGGAAATCTCATCAAGCGCGGTGTCCCAGCTCACGCGCTCGAATTTGCCACTCCCCCGCTCTCCCACACGACGCATGGGGTAATTCACACGCACATCTTCATCATAGAGTTTAGAGAGATTGAGTTTCCACCTACGGCATCGCTTCGAAGTGGACGCGTCGTAAGGATATCTCGTGGGATCAGGCGTGAGCTCAGTCACGCTGCCATCCTCGACCGTCGCGTCAAACGCGCAGAGATAGCCGCAGTAGTGGCAATTGGTTTTTCGTATTTCGATAGCCATCGCGCTTATTTCATTCCCATCGATGCAATAGCGAGCTTATTCGTCAAAGGTCTTTGCTTCCTCATCTGCATAGAGTTCCGAACATTCCGGATCTGCATAGAGGGCATCAACACTTGCGTATACCTGATTCCAGTCGGTAGTGTAGTCAAAAATAGGTTCCAGATAGTGTTGGACCGGTTTTGCGGCAGTTCCCCGCTGCAGAGAGTTGACGCAAGAGAAGCAGGTGGAGAGGAGCCTGTCGGATTCCACCTCATCGATCTCTGCCAGACGTTGATTGCGCCGGTAGGCGCAGAAATCGACCGCATAGCAGCTCACCATGCCACCGCCACCGCAGCAGTGCGTGCGTCGTTTCTCGTATTTGAGGGGAGCGAGGGTGGCGTTGGGGAAGAGCTCGCGCGCCGTTTCTCCGACATCCCCCGTATAACGGTCGTAGCAGGCATCGTGGAAGGAAAGGGTATCGGTGATTTCAGAGACTTTGCCACGCTCCTTGAGCAACGCTGGCAGCATAACCAGCTCCACATCAGAACCCTCTAGCGTATCCGGAAGGATATGGCGGCAATGCGTACAGCAGAGGATGAGCTTCTTGATGCCCTGGCTTTCGATGAAAGCGGCAAACTTCTTCCGGTAGTCCTCAAATTCCTTTGCAAAACCCACATCATAGAAGGTGGCTCCACAACAAAACGTGCAGAGCCGGGAGGCAAGCTCTTCCTCGCGAAGCCAATCGAACACCTTATGTGTAAGTTCGGGGGCATAGGCAAAAAGCGAGCACCCAGGGAAGAAGGCGGTTGAATCCGCCTCGCCACCCAAGTCCGGCTCTCCCTCGATGAGCTGGATATGGCGGTTGCTCTCACTATCAGTGAGCCAACGCGAATAGAGCATGGAAAAAAGATTGTACTTGAGATCGGTGCGGAATTTGCGATACTGCGGCCGCAGCTGCGTGTACCTCTCGAGTTCGAGAATACGGGCGGGTTTGCTCATGTCAGCAGCCCGGAGGTGCGCCGGGCAATACGCCGTGCACCGGTTGCAGAGCGCACATGTGAAAGCGAAGCTGAAATGTTCCTCGTCGCCATCGAGCATTTCCTGAGCGAGGATGCCGAGGTTAGGAGTGCCTTCTGGAAAATTTCCACAGTCCGTGCGCGAACACGCATTGCACCCGATACATGTCTCGGCAAATTCCTGCAGAACTTCACGCGGATCCCTCATGACATCTCCCCCATCCAACTGCCTTCACGCATGAGCGCGTGAAAGAACTGTTCAGTGCAGTATATGCGCAGCCATCGGGCAATTTCCAGAACCTGCAGGTAACGCTCGGCCCTGTGCTGGATTCGCGCACATGAAAGAGCTAAACACTAGACAAACAAAAGGAACCCCGGCGCGTTAACGCCGAGGTTCCCTCTCCTATCGAACTACAAGGTAGGGCAGTTCAGGCCTGAGATACTAGATCTCTTCCCAGTACTTGTCCTTCTTCCAGTAATCCATGATGGGCTCATGACCCTGAATCTCACGAGTGTAGTACTTGTACTCGGAGGGCATGAGACGGCGCTGATAACTCCAGACAATCATGAAGCGGAGCAGAAGACCGCCGGCAAGAGCAAGAATCGGAGATGCAATAGCACCAGCGACACCGCCCATGAGGTTCAGGCAGAGCGGGAGAACCAGACCGCAGCCAACCATGAGACCCCAGAAGATGCCAGCCCAGGAGCCACGAACCCAGCGGTTAGCATGGGCCTTTGCAGTCTCGTTGGAGGCGCAGAACTGAAGCAGGACGAAGAGGCCGAGGACAAGAATCTCGCACACGATGAGGACTGCGTCAGCAGTGTGGAGCCACTCGGTCATCTCGGTGCAGGCAAGCGCTGCAGCGCCGGAGCCCCAAGCAGGGACAGTCGTGGGATACATGGTCGTGTTGAGCAGCCATGCATCCGGGAAAGGCCAGACGCCAACGCACACGGACATGAGAGCAGCACCCGTGGAAAGCGCGGAGACTGCAAAGAGCACAGGCAGAGCAGGCGTGTTCCAGAAGGGACGAGCCTTCATGCTGGCGAGCAGGACACCGGTGTAGACCATGACGCCAGCACCAGCGACACCACCGATGGCGAGGCAGGCGCGTGCAAAGCCCTCATACGGAATGATGGGCAGGCCAGCAAGCCAGGTGATCTCCCAGAAGATGAAGAGAACGCCGAAGATCATCGAGATGGAGAGCAGAACTGCGCCCCACTTGATGACTGCCGTCTTCGTGACAAAGGCTCGGTAGAAGACTTTCCATTGGCCGAGCTCGAAGACGAGCAGGAAGGTGCCAACGCCCAAGCAGATAAAGGCGACGAACACCGGAAACACGAGAATGCTGGAGGTGAGCAGCGAAGGAGCCACAATCACACCCAGAACAAAGGCGAAGGTCATCATGCCGCCGCCGAGGCCACCAAGGAACAGGTAGGTGGCGATGTGCCAATACCAGAACTGTTGCATTAGTCTCGACCCCTTCCGCGAGAGGGAATGTAATAGATCTGCGGGTCGGTACCGAGTTCAGGGTATACCCGCTCCGTGTAGTACTGGTTGACGAGCTGAGAGACCTCACTGTTGGGGTCATCGAGATCGCCAAAGGTACGTGCCTTCTGATGGCAGGTCTGGACGCAGATGGGCTGATCGCCGACGCGCACACGATCCTTGCAGAAAGTGCACTTGCGCATGAAGCCCTCTTCTTCGTTGTAGACACGAGCGCCATAGGGGCAGGCGTTCGCGCAGACCTTGCAGCCCATGCACTGCGTGGGCTCAACCCAGACGATACCGTCGTCGTCCTGACGGGAGGCACCCGTGGGGCATGCGGGAACGCAAGCGGGATGCTCGCAGTGCATGCAGATCATCGGCTGGAACTCCAGGTGGACGTTGGGCCAGATGCCCGTCGCACCCTGACTGACAACCGGGTTGTAGACGATATCAACAGGAAGCTCGTTCCAGGTGCGGCATGCGATCGTGCAAGAGTGGCAACCGATGCAGCGACGCTGGTCCATAACCATTGCGTAGCGAGTCATTTAGTTCTCCCCTCCAACAGTGACCTCAACCGTGGGATCCTCCATGCTGTAGTACTTGCCCGTCTGCATGTCGACAAGCAGGTTCGTGGTGGGATCGTAGGCGCGCAGCGTGTACTTCTCGTAGTAGACGCTGGTTGCGTCATCGATGAGCCAGCCGCTATTCGGATCGTAGCGATAGCCCGTGTCCTTGTGGCGAGCGGTCTGCGTGATGGGATCCCAGACGCACATCTCGGGAACCTCGAAAGTCGGCTGCGGGCCGGCAGAGGGCTGACCAGCGAAATCGTAGAACTGGCCATTGGCCTCGTCCAGCAGGAAGTCGCCATTGGCGGAGACGTACTTGTAGCCCGTGCCGTACTGATAGTAGGCGCCAGTCTCGGGGTCGATCATCCAGCCAGAACCAGCATCGTAGTAACGGCCGTTGGCATCATAGGCGCGACGGGTCTTGTAATCCCAAGTGCAGCCTTCGGGAACCTCGAAATCAGGCTGAGCGTAGATGGGCTCGGCAAAATCGATGGCAATCTTCTGCTCGGACGGAGCCTTGTGCACGCCGCCACCCAGCTTCCAGAAGTCATCGCCCGGGATGGAGAACTCGGTGTCCTTCTCGGTGAACTCGTGGTCGAACTCGGTGCACTTGTAGACCTTGCACATGAGGCCACGGTTTGCCCAGCAGCCAGTGTAGGGATCGCAGTCCTCGTCATCGATAGAGGTAAGGACGTTCGTGTTGGACTCGAGGCAGCCAAACGGATTGGGGCCGGTGAGGTCCTGATCGCGCTCGGGGAACCACCAACCGCGCTGTGTGTAGACAACGCGCGGGTCGACAGCAGCCTCGACATTGGCGCGCTGCTTGATACGGCCACGGCGGGTCTCGATCCAGCACCAGTCACCCTGCTTGATCTTGAGCTTCTCGGCGAGCTCGGGATTGATGGTGAAGTAGGGGTCGGGATAGATGTAGCGGAAGAGCGGGTTGTTGAAATGCTCGGAGTGATGGTAGGGCATGAAGCCGCCACCAGTGGTGAGCACGATGGGGAACTCCTTGGCAACCTCGGGATCGTCCAGTTCATCCTCTGCAGGAGGCAGGTAGCTGGGCAGACCAGGCAGACCGAGCTCTTCCATGACAGAGCTCTTAAGCTCGACCTTGCCAGATGCGGTGGCGAAGTAACCCCTGCGCTCGTGCTTCTTGTACTGCAGCGGCGGATAGTACATGCCGTAGGTCTCAACGAACTCGTCGTAGGAAGAGACGGGGAGATTGAGCGGGGAAATCATGTAGTAGTACGCATCCTCGAGCGTCTCCCATGGCCACATGTCCTCAGACTGACCGCAGGCGAGACCCAGGCCACGCCAGATGTCGTAGTCGGTCTTGCGCTCGTAGAGCGGCTGGATACCACGCTCAGAAGCAACAATGGAGTCGGTGACACCATAGTTGGTATGGATAACAGGACGCTCAATAGCGCCAGCAACAGGCAGGATATAGTCTGCCTGAAGAGCGGTCGGGGTAATGAAGTACTCGCAGACAACGAGGAACTCGACCTTCCTCAGCGCGGCGTAAACCATCTTGGCATCGCCGTAGGAGGACTGGGGATTGGTACCAGAGCAGAACAGGGCGCGAACCTGATAGGGATCGCCGGTGAGGATTGCCTTGAAAACAGAAGGACCATGAGCCTCGCAGAACCATTCGCCCGTGAAGGCCTTGCCCCAACGCCACTTGGAAATCTCGGCGAGACGGCCATAGCCAGGCCAAGTCGTCATCTTGAACTTATCAGAGCCAAGCTGCTTGGTCTTCACATCGTCGGGGAGGTAGTCGTTAGCCTCCATCTCCTCGTCAGTGATGTAAGCAGCAGGACCGGGCATGCCGTCACCACCGGGGACGTCGAGGTTGCCGCAGATGGCGCGCATGATTGCGCGAGCATGGATACCAGCGCCGGAGGTGCGGCCCATCTCATCCCAGGTCGGAGCCCACTGCATATTGCCAGGGCGATTCTGGCCGTACATGCGAGCAGCTTTGCGAACCAGCTCAGGCTCGATCCAGGTCATCGGCTCTGCCCACTCGGGAGTGTACGGCTGGATGTGCTCCACGAGCTCATCCCAGCCCTCGCACCACTTATCAACGAACTCGTAGTCGAAGAGGCCCTCGTTGATGATGACGTTGAGCATAGCGAGAGACAGCGCAGTGTCGCCACCAGGGCGAACCGGGAGCCAGAGATCTGCATGAGCAGCGGTCTCGGTGTAGCGCGGATCGACGACGATGATCTTCAGGCCATTGGTGCGCTGAAGGTCGAAGTAGCCATGGGCACCAGGCATGGAAGATGCGCCCGGGTTCATACCCCAGAGGATGATGACCTTGGAAGAGCCGAGGTCGGTCTCAAAGGGAGACCAGCCGGAGACCGCAGTCTCGATGTTGAAGGTCGGAATCCAGCAGAGCAGCGCGTTATGGAAGCCATTGGGCGTGCCGAAGAGGTTCAGGAAGCGACGACGTGCCCAGTCGTCGGTACGGAGCGTGCCTGCAGCTGCAGCAACAGCCTCGGGGCCGCTCTCCTCCTTGATCTGGTTGAGCTTTGCCGCAATCTCCGAAAATGCCTGATCCCAGGAAATACGCTCCCACTTGTTCTCGCCCTTCTCGCCCGCACGCTTTAGCGGGTAGTTGACACGAGACGGGTTATTGAGGAACGTCAGTGCCTGGTTACCACGAGCGCACAGACCACCCTGATTGGTCGGATGCGTGGGGTCGCCCTCGGCGAAGATGACCTTGCCGTCTTTGACATAGGCCAAGACTCCGCAATTCTGATGGCAGAAGTAGCAGCACGTTTTGCGCACTGTCACGCCCTCAGCATGCAGATCGAGACTAGTGATTGTCACAGTCCCCCTCCTTTTCCCTATCTAAACTCTTTGTGACTCTTAGACAGACTATCGGAGCGTATCAAATAGACACGCCCGCATCAGCTCGCACTCGAACAAAATCGGCAGGAGCGCATATGGTTCGCCTGAATCACCTCCGCAATAATGCAACAGGTTGGCAACATTTTTACTAGAGAGCGGGTAACGTTTTCCAAGCGGCGTACGTGATAGGTCCGGAGAACACCGCGCTAGCAACAAACCCTTTGCATTTTCCTGCCTGCTCCACCGCCCCGCCCACCCCACCAGACATGGAGAAGCGCTCCCCGGTTGCCCGGTGGGCAGATGGGCAGCTTCTAGCTGGTGGTACCCTGTTGGCACCAAAAACGCGATTCGCGGAAAGGGGTCGAGATGCAAGCATCCCGCACGCTGCACGTTTCAGATGCGCGCTTCCAGAAAGCGCTCGAAAAAGAGGGCACGCTGCTCTTTGAGGGCGCAATGGGCACGATGCTCTTCAAGGCAGGCTTAGCCGGCGGAGAACTCCCCGACCTCTGCTGTCTCTCGCATCCTGACACCGTAGCCGATATTCACCGGCAGTATGCAGAAGCCGGAGCGGATATCGCAATAACCAACACGTTCGGCTCCAACGCAGACAAACTGGGTGACAAGGCGACCGTCGCTGAGGTCTTCAACGCTGCCACCGACTGCGCGCGCAAAGGAGGGGCGCCTTATGTCGCGGGCGATATTGGACCAACCGGCCAGATGCTCGAGCCCTTTGGCGCGCTTTCCGAAGAGCATGCTTACGACCTGTTCGCCGAGGAGGCGAGATCCGCAGAGACGGCTGGCTGTGATCTTGTCCTCATCGAGACGATGGCAGACCTAGCAGAGGCGAAAATCGCTGCCCGCGCAGCGCTCGAAACAACCGAGCTCCCGGTGTTTGTCACCATGACGTTCGATGCGTCCGGGCACACGTTGATGGGGAACACCCCAGCCCAGGCGGCAGAAGAGCTTGCCAAGCTGGGAGTTCAGGTTGTGGGCATAAACTGTTCCCTTGGGCCGTCAGCGATTCGCCCCTTCACTGCAGACATGCTCGAGCATGTCTCCTGCCCTGTTATGACCCAGCCGAACGCAGGTCTTCCCTCGATGGTTGATGGCAGGGAGGTCTATCCGCTGGACGCAGAGACATTTGCCCAGGAAATTGCCCCAATGCTCGACGATGGAGTCAGGATCATCGGCAGTTGCTGTGGGAGCACACCCGAATTCACCGCCGCCTTGCGCGCGCTTCTTGACCAAAGGCAATGAGCCAGGCACTCTATTTGCTCACGTCACTCGAAAAACAAAGAGGCTGCCGGGGATTCCCAGCAGCCTCTTTCAGTATCTCTATAGAAAGGGGAAGCTATTCTTCGGAGGGAGCCTCTTCAGCAGGAGCCTCCTCGGGCTTTGCGCTTCCCATAGGGTCATCGCCCTCGATAGTGATATGAGACTTGCTGACGAGGTCCTTGCCGGCGGCCATGCGGCGGGCGGCAAGCTTGAGCGAAGCATACTGGCGCGGATCCTTCTTGGCCTCTTCAAGCATCTTGTCTGCTTGGCCTTGAGGAGCAGCCTGCAGGGCAATATCCCTGATGTCGTCTTCCGTCGGCTCGATGCCGTAGTGACGTGCCCAGGCATCCAGGCAGAAGCCGCTCACGAGAATCTGACGAATCTGCATCATGAGACCCATGCTGAACTGCTGCTTGTCCATGCCCTGTTTGCCAATCCAGTCTTCCAGGTCCATGCCCTGTGCGTTGGCCTGCTGAGTGTACTGGGCGATAAGGTTGTCGCGGGCTTCCTCATAGTACTTGTCGTCGATGGAGCCATGGAAACGGTCAGACAGGAGCTCGACAGCACGACCGAGACGCTCCTGCTCTTTCATCTGAGCCTGCTGAACCGAGAGCTGCGTGCGAAGCATCTTGCGAAGGTCGTCGAGACTATCGTACATGGGGAGATATTCCTTGATGTACTCATCGGTGAGCTCATGCACGACACGCGTGGTGATGGCAAGCATCGTAACCTCGGCGTCGAAATCGCGCTCCTTGAACTCGGGATCGTCGAAATCGGGTGCCTTGAACTTGAACTTGCGCGTCTCGCCAACGCTCATGCCGAGAATGGCGCGGTCAAACTCGATGGGCATGAGGTTTTCACCCAAGGTGTAAGGACGGTCGTCAGTGCAGAGGTTGTCGATAGCCTTGCCGTCCTTGCCGACCCAGACCTTCATGCGCACGTTCTCCTTTGGACCGACAATCTTACGGCCGGTGTCCTCGTAACGTGCAGCGTTGCGCTCGGCAAAGTCCTTCAGCGCATACTCAACCTGTTCATCAGTAATAGGAGTGCGCTGAATCGTGAATTCGACGGGCTCGTAGGAGTCGAGCTCGTATTCAGGCAACGGCTCCACTTCGGACTCGCTTGCCTGGGCGGCTGCATCCTTCTCTTCGTCTGCCATGTATAGCTCCTCGTTTTCGTGCGGGTACAGTTACTCTGTGCAAAAGCGCGCGCACCCACCTCTGGATGCGCGCTTAACAGGCATATATTAGAGAGTCTCGATCTTATCGGCAATGGGCTTGAGCCAATCGCCCTCGACGTCCTCTGCCTTGCCCTCGTCGATGAGGGAGGAGATGGCCGGATCCATGGGGATTCGAGTCCAAGCTGCGATGTCGTGGCTCTTGGCGATTGCCTCGACCTCGCTCTTGCCGAAAATCTCGTGGCGGGCACCGCAATCGGGGCACTCATAGTAAGACATGTTCTCGACAAGGCCGATAACCGGGACATTCATATGCTCTGCCATGCGGATGGCCTTCTCGACAATCATATTGACGAGGACCTGCGGAGCAGTGGCAACAACGACACCATCAAGTGGGAACGACTGGAACACCGTCATGGGGATATCGCCAGTTCCCGGAGGCATGTCGATAACGAGATAATCGAGCTTGCCCCAGGAGACATCGGAGTAGAACTGGGTCAGGATGCCGTTGAGCACCGGGCCGCGCCACAGGAACGGCGTCGCCTCGTCGTTGGTGAGCATGTTGGTGGAGACGACCTTGATGCCCGTCTTGGTCTCTGCGGGAACAAGACCACCCGTCTCATCGACTTTGGGCGGCTTGTGCACGCCAAAGGAACGGGGAATGGAAGGGCCGGTGATATCGCCATCGAGGATACCGACCTTATAGCCGCGACGCTGGAGCTCGCATGCGAGAAGCGAGGTGCTCAGCGATTTGCCGACGCCGCCCTTGCCACTGGCGACAGCGATAATCTTGCCGATTTCAGTGCCCTCATGGAGCTTCATACCCTGGTCTTCTTCAGACGTGCGGTCCCCGCACCCCTCCACCGAGCAGCCGGAGCAATGATGGTTGCAGTCTTCTGCCATTGTTCTTCCTCCCTCATGGCCCCAGGATTAACGCCTGGAGCGCCTCGCCTATGCTTCCACGCACAAAAACATCAACTATAGCTAGAACGCTCAAGCGTTCACTTGTAGCTTGTCTCACATGGGCATCTCAAGACAAACCCATGCACAAGACGTCGCCGGCGCACAAGTCGGTTTCCGCCGTGTCCATGGGCATAGTATCCCAAACAAGGCTCTGATGTTCCTACGCTTAGGTAACAAAGAGGGCGGGCACACCCGATTCATCTGCGGAATTCCCCTCCGTAGAGATCTAGAGGGTCTACATCGTGCCGTTATTGAGTGCCTGAATATCGTCCTTGCTGATGTTGAAACGCTCGCAATGGTCCTTGTATTCCTTGCGGAGAGCAAAGAGTCTGGTGGACCGGGTTCCCGTAATCATCACGAGGACGAACACAAAGATGAACGGGAGAAACGTGAGAACCATCATGTTGTCATCCGTGAGAATGCCCATATAGACAAATATGGTGGGCAAGAAGCACACGAAAAGGGCAATTACAGTCATAATAACAAGGAAGCGCGTGAGACTGTTTATCTCACGCTTCATATTTGCTGCTTCACGAACTTCTTTGCGACGCTTTTTGCCAACGTGTCGTTCCGTCACAAAAATCTCCCTGCGCCCGCTTATCTCATCCCTGTACGCCTATTCTATCAGCGTTTTCAGGCATCACGTAAACTACACAAATGCGCGAAATACACTCCACAATTTGAGCAAATGTAAAGGGGAGGGAAACCTGATCGGCCCCTCCCCCTACGTAGTAATTATGAAAAAGCTCTAAATCTCGGCCATCCACAAGCCGTGCTTGTTGCAGTACTCGAAGGCAGCGATGGGCTCTGCACCCTCCGCAAGCGCGAAGACAGCCTGCGGCTTATCGCCCGGGCGCAGACGCTGGCACTGGGCACCGCGCGTGGTGTGCAGGAGGATGAACTGAATGTAATGGTCCTCTACCATGGGGTGCTCGACCTCACCGACGGTAACCGTGACCGTCGAACCGTCAACAGAAACGACGGGCATATGCTTCTCCACAGCGGCTCCCGAGCTGTTTGGAACAAGCTCGGTCATCTGCTGACCGCAGCACGTGAGTGGCGCGCCGCTGTCGACAAGCTTGACCACGATGTTGCCGCACCTATCGCAACGGAAGAACTTGATATCAACCATGACAAGATCCCTTTCTATCAGCCAATGTACCTTCTACAACTCAGCATCCGCACATTTGGGAACGGGCCTTCATCAAGTATACCGCCTCCCGTGCCAAGGCACCGAAGAGACAGAGCAGATGCTTACAATATTCATGTCCTTCTGCCCTGGGCTCGCATAAGGTCAAGAACACGTCGTTCTATTCCGCTCCGTCTGGAACCTGCATGAGCGCACCTACGCCAGCCTGGTAGGTATCCGGGAAGACATTCTCGCCCTCGACGCGGAACGGGCGCGGAATTGAACCTCCCTCTCCCCCGGTAAACGTCACCTCAAGGCGCCAGTTAACCGATTCCATGGCAAATATGCCCTGAGCAGGCCGGTATACGCGCCGCCAGGCAAAAATACCCGCTTCCACAATGGCGGCAATATAGGTACGAGCTTGTTCTTCAGTGAGATCCACATCGAGGATTTCAGGCGAGTTGTTTCGCACGCGCATCTGCCCACCATCTTCGCACTTACGGTAGGCAACAGAGCGGGGAAAAGCCTCCAGAGGGCGAGTTTCTATATATTCCAACCCCTCGATGCTTTTATAGTTGAGCAGCGTTGGGTCAACCGGATGTTGCCGGGCAGCACCAAGTGGGAGCGAAGCCATGACATCTCCTTGCAACTATCTCATACACCGTAAACACAATGCGTCACGGCGCATTTTCCTTCAATAGGCTACTATATCCAATAGCGTTTCTACCTGCTGTTGAAAGTGAGGATTACACCAATGAGAATTTTCGGTATGGGCCTTCCCGAGCTGCTCATCATCATCGCGATTGTTGCGGTTATCTTCGGGCCAAACCTGTTCAAGAAGCTTGGCAAGCGCCTGAAAGACACGGGCGATGCAGCCAAAAAAGCCCTTGACAGCGGCGAAAAAGCTGCCGGCGTCAACACCAAGAAGGTCGATGGCGAGGAGAAGGACACCCTCGAGAAAATCACCGATTTCCAAGACAGCGTCGACCAGTGGATGGAAAACAAGAAGGACATCGACACCGGCGAGGGTAAGGCAGAAGACGCCTCGAAGCAGGCATAGCCCTACTTCTCGAGCTGGCAGACCCTATTCATGGGCATGGGCGTGTGTATGCTCATGCTCATGCTCGTGTGGATGTTCGTGCTCATGCGGATGGTGATGGCCGTCTTCGTGAACATGGTCTGCATCAGAGCCAGTAGGTACCGTGGTGATGACAAGCTCGCCGTGAAGGACACCTTTTGTTCCGAGGATCGCGTCTGCGATGGAGCGGATGGTTTCATTGCGGCCGCGCATGATTATCACCTCAAGACAATTGCCCTCATCGAGATGCACATGCGTGCTCGAGACTATCTCGTTCACATGATGGTGCTGAATATCGTCGAGTTTGTCGCGCAAATCGTTGGCATGGTGATTGAAGACCATGGTAAGCGTTCCCACGACCTTCGCATCTGGGTCACCAGCGACCTCGTCCACAAGGGCGTCGCGCACGATATCTCGAATTGCCTCTGAACGGTTTCCGCCAGTTCCGCGACGCTCGGTGAACTCGTCCAGAGAGTCGAGCAAGTCTTGCGGCATCGTCACCGAGAATCGAACTAATTTGCTATTC